>JANQGB010001284.1 GCA_028277545.1 Phycisphaerae bacterium
AAACCGCCTGGGCGTTGTACGACCTGAAGCGTTACGATGAGGCCCTGGAGGTGTTCAAGCTGGCGGCGGAGAACGCCCGGGCCAGGGAAGACCGGTACGACCTGGCGGTGGCCCTGATCTGGCAGGGGCATATGTTGGATCTGCTGGGGAGACGTGACCAGGCGATCAGCACCTATCGTCGGGTGGTGGACCTCAAGGAGCGCGGTGGACCCGAGCGCAACGATCAGTACGGCCTGGCCTTCTTCCCGACCAGCTACGCACTGGAGAGGACCAAGGTCCCTTTCACACGCCTAGAGAACGTCTGGGATGAGCTGGTTGGGGCGGACTAGAACGCAAAGGCCTCCAAGCGGACAGACAGCGACCATGTGCTAACGCGGACGCCGCTTGACACGATTGGGACGGCCTCCGAGATCGAGGTCGAGCTACTCGGCGACTGCCCCAGTTGCGCCATCAAAGCAAGAGTTTCTCAACAGCCCCACTGTCCCCTGTCAACCTCTGTTACTACCTGTTAATACAGCCGTGAAAGGCGAACTGAGGGGCGGCACCTGCGAGAGCCGCCGCCTGGGTGTCAGGTAAATCGCGATCTCGAATTCCTGCCACGATTCCGCGATTTCGGATGTAAGGCTGACATCGCCACGCCGACTAAGGACCTGCAAGTGCGGCTTACTGCCGCAGCCGGTGAGCCTACCAGGACAAGCGAGAGTTGGCTAGCCACGCTGTTGGGAACGTGCTGCGCTGGCGGCACGCTCAACAAATCGCACGTGGCTCTTCAGGAAAGGGAAGCATGATGAAACAGAAACAGACTGGGTACTTCTTGGGGGGGACAGCCCTGGTTATCGGCATCGCAGGGATGCTCTCGGCTACGCTTCCGACTGCGGGCGCGTGTCCGGCGTGCGACAGCGGCAGGCGCGCTGGCAAGATTCTGGTTGCGGATCGTGATTCGGGCACGATCACGGTCATTGACGTCCGTAGTGACGAGGTAATCGATACGCTGGAGTTGCCGCTTGGCGAGAATCCAGCGGAACCTATGTATGTCTACTACTCCCCCATCCGCAATCGTGTCTTCGTCGGCGACCGCGCCAATGACCGAGTGGTGGTGTACAGAGGGCGCACCCTGAACGTCGAGGCCACCATACCTGCTGGCGCAGGTGTGTTCCACATGTGGGGCAGCACGAGAGGCAGGCAGTTGTGGGTGAACAACGACATAGACAACACCAGTACGGTCATCGATCTGCGGTGGCTTACCGTCACCACAACCGTTCCCATGCCGGCAGATCTCGTTGCCCTCGGCGGAAAGCCCCACGATGTTATACTCGATCCGTCTGGTGATTACGCTTACGTAACCATGCTGATTGAGTCCAGTGCCAACGACTACGTCGTCCAGTTTGACACGGAGACCTTTGAGGAACTGGGCCGCGCTGCTGTCGGCAAGGATCCACATGTCTCGCTAACGAGGCGCAATGACGTGCTTTATGTGCCGTGTCAGAACACGAACGAGCTCTACATCCTGGACCGTGAGACTTTGAAGACCGTGGATGTGCTTGACGTTCCAGGTGCCCACGGAGTGGGCATGGCAAACAATGGTAGATACCTGTACATCACGAATCTGCCGGGCGGCGGTGATGAGGCCCTGTGGACACTCGACACCAGCACGAACGAGATTGTCGGCCAGCCAACCAACTCTCCATACACTGTGCCGCACAACGTAGCGCTCACGCGGGGCAGCCGCAAGCTGTACGTGACCCACTCGGGAGATAACGACAAAGTGACCATCTACCGGACCAACAGACAAGACCGCGTGCCGGTGTTGGCCCGTGAAGTGACCACAGGGGCGAACCCTTTCGGTTTGGCATGGGTTCCATGATCCTTGTGACTACCGCAAGGCCGACTGTGGCGCAGGGCAGGCGGAGTGTTTGGTGAGCACATGGCTACAGGCCCGGGCGCACCCCGGCCGCGGGGTTTACCGAGGAGATAGCCGCATGTTAGACATAGCTAGGATATGCCTGACGTTCACTGTTGTGGTGACCGCAAATGTCGCCAGCGGGGAGCAGTACGTGGTTACAGATCTGGGGACTTTAGGAGGCATCTCCGCCTCGGCCGGGACGGTCAACAACGTGGGGCAGGTGATCGGCTCGTCGACTATTAGCAGTTCGGCCATGCATGCCTTTTTCTGGGAGGACGGGGAGATGATCGATCTGGGTACGCCGAGCGGTTTCGGCGTGAGCTATGCCTCCGGTCTCAACGATGACGGCCTCATCGTCGCATCGACCAATGGAGAGTTCCAGAGCGAGTACGCCTACATGTACGAAGACGGCGTCTGGACCTATCTGGGTACGCTGCCCGGCGCCGCCCTCGCGTACAGCTCTGCCCGGGAGGTCAACAACGCGGGCCAGATTGTGGGCTACTCGTTCACACTTGGCCCGGGCAGCGATTCACGGGCTTGGATCTGGGAGGACGGGGTGATGACCGACCTGGGCGCCCCGGCGAACCACAGGAACTACGCCTTCGGCATCAACGAGCTAGGCCAGGTCGTCGGATCGCTCCAGTTTCCGGATCCCAACCCCGGTCGGCGGGCTTATGTGTGGGAAGACGGCGTGTTTACCGATCTGGGCACGCTGCCAGGCGACACGGGCAGTTCGGCCAGCGATATCAATGCCGCCGGCCAGGTCTGCGGTACCTCTTCGCACCCTGTGCCGCCCTACTTCACTGCTAAGCAGGCCTGTCTTTGGGACGACGGAGGAGTGAGTGAGTTGGGTTCGCTGCCGGGGTACGCGACCACCGCCTCCACCGCCCTGAATAACCATGGCCAGGTGGTGGGCTGGGCCCGGACTGGGCTCTCTGGCGGCTCTACGGTCGCCTTCATCTGGGAAGACGGCATCATGCGCGACCTCAACGACCTCATCGCCCCCGAAGCCGGCTGGGAACTCTGGTCTGCTGGTGACATCAACGACGCCGGTCAGATCGTCGGCTGGGGCGAAGCGCCGAACGGGCAATCCCGCGCCTTCCTGCTCACCCCCTGCGGCAGGGCCGCTCAGGCAAGCCTGAAACTCGATGAAGTCCACAAGATCCACGTCACCGTCGCAGTCGCTGTCGGCCCCGCCGCAGGGGG
>JANQGB010001297.1 GCA_028277545.1 Phycisphaerae bacterium
ATCCACCAGATGGCGCACGTATAAGCGCCGCACATCGGGACGGCGGCGATGATGTTGGCGCCGGCGCTGTAACAGATCGCCTGGTACGTCCGGCGGGCGCCGGCGACCGGCTGGGCGGTCAGACGCAGCATGCCGTGAGTCACGGCTCCCCATAAGGCAATAGATATCGAGGTGACGACGAACGTGGTGGGCAGAGCAACGCCGAGTCCTGCTCCGAGAGCGCCGGCCAGGCCCATGCCCGCGCCCCCCACGCCAACGGCAAAAGGCATGATCATGAAGGCGCTAAAGCCGAATAACACTACCGGAATGTGAATCAGCAGGGCGAACCACCACGCGGTCAGCAGGGAGCTCTCGACGGGCACGGATTTGATCAGCCGGCCGGGGGCTACCATGGCCGACCCGATGGTCGAGAACCAGGAGCGGAAGAACCCCCGTCGTTTTCGCTCCAGCCAGACGGCCTGCGTGCCGCCGGTTTGCTCCTCGTCCACGCCCGCGGCCGGGAAGAGCACCATATCGTCCATGTGGATGTGCTGCTGACAGCCGACGCAGGCGAACTCGCTGGGCGACAGGTGGCCGCTGGGTCCGGTGCCGTAATAGCGCTTGCTGCAATGCGGGCAGGCAAATTCCACCGAGTTGGGCACGAACTCGAAGTCGCTGGGCCGAAACGGGGTGCCGCATTCCGGGCACTGCCGTGAGGACAAACTCCACAGGCGGTACTCGCACTTAGTGCAGCGCATGGGCCGGCCAGGGTGTCGCGGCTCACGGACTCTGGGGAGTACCACCATCTCGTCCATCTCGATATGCTGCCCGCAGCCGCCGCAGTCGAAAGCGGTCGGCGAGAGGTGGCCGTTCTCATCGTTGCCACAGTAGCGCCTGTCACAGTGCGGGCAGGCGTAGTCGACCGAGTTGGGTAGGAATCGGAAGTCGCTGGGCAGGAACGGCGTGCCACATTCCGGACACGTACGGGATGCCAGATGAGACAGCGGGTAGTTACACTTGGGGCAGCGGATGGGGCTGCCGGCGTGTCCCGAGTCGGTGGTGCCCTGGCGCACCGTCATTTCGTCCATGTGGATATGGTGGCCGCACTGCTGGCAGTCGAACTCAGCAGGTTCCAGGTGGCCGTCGGATTGCGTGCCGACATAGCCCAGGTCGCAGTGCGGGCAGGAGAACCGAACGCTGTTGGGCGCGAACTGGAACTCGCTGGGCAAGAACCGTGTGCCGCAGCCCGGACACTCCCGCTCCGGGACGTTCCAGAGCTGCCTTTGACACTGCTTACACTGCATGCCAGGTACTCCGCCGGTGGCTGATGATGCTGCCCCCCGGCTGCCAACGTCCCACAGGCAACCCGGCGCCGATCATGACCAGCCGGCGGTTTCCGACTTGATCTTGCCGCGGGCGAACCAGATCAGCATGAACACAGGCAGGGCGCAGCCCCAAAGCAGCCCGACAACCATGGCTGCAGTGGTTAGCGTGCCGGCAAACTGAGCCGGTATGCCGGCGGTGCCGCCCTGCTGAGTGACTAGTTCCGTCTGGACCTCCGCCATCTGGTATTGCAACGCGGTGCTTGCGATGACGACCAGAATCTTCAGGATGGCCCAGATCTGGGAGGCGCCGATTGCCCAGCGACGCCGCCTGAGAAGGCCGATACCCGCGATCAAAAGACCTATGGCCAGAGCGGTAAACGCCAGCGAGAGCACTACTGTCCAGGTCATTTGCTCACCGGCTGCCTCCATGGCAGCGGCCTGGTTGGCGGGCATTCTGTCGGCCATCCAGTCGATGAACAGAGGTGACAGCGCGCCCCAGATGCCGCCCAAGGTGCCCAACGCGCCAAACACGATCGCGATGACGCCGAGGACGCTGGGCCAGTTTGACGGCACTTCCCTGGCGACGATGGGACCCGGCTGGGTTGGCGGCACGTCGGCGGGGCCGGGCACGGGACTGAAGTTGTGGCTACTCATCGTTCGGACTCCGTCCGGGGTTTCAGAACGCGAGCGTGCGGCGACCGCTGCTGGGTCGCGCCAGCGACGACACCCTACCGCACAATGGCGGACGGTGCCAACCTGCCTACTTCCGGCTGGCAGCCTGGCGGCGTAGTTGTCCGCAGGCGGCGCTGATGTCCAGGCCGCGGCTGCGACGCAGGTGGGCATTGATTCCGCGCTCGCGCAGCAATAGGAGGAAGCCGTGCTGGGCGTCGTCCGCCGGCCGGCGATAGGGCAGCGTGGGCACCGGGTTGTACGGGATGAGGTTGACGTTGCTGCGCATGCGTTTGCAGAGGGTGGACAACTGGTGGGCGTGTTGGGGCTGATCGTTCACCCCGCCTAGCAGGATGTACTCCAGGGTGACCTCGCGGGTGGTGCTGTCGAAGTAGTAACGGGCGGCGGCCACCAGATCATCGATGGAGACCGTCTCCGCCCAGGGGATGAGTCGGCGGCGTAGGGCGTCGTCCGGGGCATGCAGCGAGAGGGCCAGGGTGATCTGCAGACCTTCGTCCGCCAGGCGCCGCATTTGCGAGGGCAGGCCCACGGTGCTGACGGTGATCTTGCGGGCCCCGACGTTCGGGCCCCAGGCGGCGTTGATGGTGCGGGTGGCGGCCACCGTGGCGGCGTAGTTGGCCAGCGGCTCACCCAGGCCCATGAACACTATGTTGGTCAAGCGCTCCGGGGCGCAGAGTTGGGCCACGCGCATGGCCTGCTCGACGATCTGGGCACTGGTCAGGTTGCGCTGCAGCCCGTCCAGGCCGCTGGCGCAGAAGAGACAGCCTACCGGGCAGCCCACCTGGGTCGAGATGCAGGCGGTGCGCCGCTGGTCGTCGGGAATCAGGACGCATTCGCTGGTGGACCGGTCGGACCAGCGCAGCAGGAGCTTGGTGGTGCTGTCCCGGGATTCCGACTTAGCGGCGATCCGCGATTCGAACAGGGTCATCGACGCGGCCAGCTCCGCCCGCAGGCTCTTGGAGAGGTTGGTCATCTCGTCGAAGGTGCCGGCGCCGTGGCGATAGACCCATTCGAGTACCTGACCGGCCCGGAAGCGCTGGTGGCCGCGTTCACCCAACCAGGTGACGAGAGTCTCGTCGGTCAGGCCGAAGAGTGACGGTCGGCCCACGCCTCCTGGGGGCGGTTCTGAATCGTTGGCTG
This sequence comes from Phycisphaerae bacterium, assembly GCA_028277545.1. Lineage (GTDB taxonomy): Bacteria > Planctomycetota > Phycisphaerae > UBA1845 > UBA1845 > JANQGB01. The sequence goes on from JANQGB010001297.1 coordinate 3,135, forward strand.
GTGCAGGCTGTTTCTCTGTCATCGCGGGGCCATTGTAGTGGGCTTTGACGATTCGGCGAGCGCCGGGCGGGCGTTCAGGCGGCGCCGGATGCCCCGGGCCTAGGCCGCTGGACTTGGTCGAGCAGGGGTGCGATCCGTGCCGCCACAAACCTGGCGGAGGTGACGGAGAAATGGTCGCCCAGGTACCCGAGCATGACGTCACTCCAGGACCAGCCGTGTTGGCCGATCTGCGGCGTTGCGGGGCGGAAGCCGACCATGCCGGCAGACAGCGAGCGCGGTCCGTCATTACACCCGAAGATGAGGGGTGCCAAACCACTGATGATGAAGTCGGCCCGGGAATGGAAAGACCGCAGACTGCATGCACGCTCGAGGACGTGCTGTACGCGGTACGCAGGCGATGCGGTGGGACTGAGCAGGATCACGGTGCCCAGCGGATGGCGAGTCGTCGCCTGTTTCAGGGCTTCCATGGCGACGTAGCACCCGCTCGAATAGGCGCATATGTGGATCGTGTGCCCCGGTTTTCGTGCGGCGAGGCGATCAATGAATCTGCCCAGTCGAGCGGCTTTGCGCAGGAGGCGATCGCGTCGAACAAGATCGGGTACTACCAGCAGCGCCCCGACAGCGCTGCTCCATCTGAAGAGCCGTACGTAGTGTCCGCAGCCTCCGCGTCGTAAGCCGCTCACGAATGATGCGAAGCCCCACACCATGAACAGCCAGCGCACCGGCTCTACGAACACCACCACGCCCAGGTCAGTATTACCGCTGCCATCGACCGCGGCGACCGATCGCCGATTCCAGAGGAAGGCCAGGAACCACGCGGCGACAACAGCGGAGAGTAATATGAGTACAGAGGTCATCAGGCTCCGTTCTGCACAGTGGCTGGTCGCCAAACCTGGCTAGCTCATCGCGTTTACGCGAGGCGATGCTCCCAACCCGGCTCCGGCGCGGGGCACGCGACTGCTTCTGGGGGGACTATGATACTTCCGGAGCCGCCCTGTCGCTATCGCTGCGAGGGCGCCAACATGGCCGTCGAGGTCGGCGGCTCGGACAGCCGCTCAACGCGCGGAACAACGCACGCGAACAGTCACCGCTCATCTATCCTCGATGCTCGTGCTCGCCACAAGCCGGACAACTCTGAAGGGACCTGTCGGTGGGCAGAGCCGCTCCGCAATAAGGACACAGGCCCGTGAGATGCCGGTTCCTCTGCACCTCGACGGGAAGATCTTCAGGATGTGCGTAACCTGCCGGCTTGTTGCACTCGGGACATCTTCCGGATTCATTCCCCATGAGATCATAGCCGCAGCTCTGGCAGTGTCCCGTGCGATGGCGCGGTGGCGAGAGCACCATGCAGGCCAGGCAGGCCACAACAAGCGGCAGTAACACCCCGAGCCACGTTGCGGCAACAGTGTACCATAGGACTCGACTCGGGTATCGCGTGACGATCAGATACTCGCCGATGAGAATAAGAACGCCGAAGAGAACGCAAACGAGAAGACGGATTGCGGAGCGCTTCACCGTGGGCATCGGATTCGGCTGAGGGACAGGGGTACAATGTTCCCTGCGGTTGCCGACCCGGATGCTGAAGGGCAGCACGCCTGGGCGTAGCGGTCGGACGAGGTCTGGCTGTCGAAGATCATCTTGGCCGCCAAGGCTGGGGCCAGAGGGCACTTAGTCATTAGCGAGTTCTCTGCCTGGCCGTGTTTGGCGTTGTCGAATAGTCCGCTTAGCCGACAGCTTCGATGGTGATGCGACGCGCCGTCGTAGAGGGAACCGGCTGGATTCTCTCGTAGCGGCGTGGCTGTTGCGGACGGCGTCGAAGATCAGACCTTTCAGAGCGAGCCCTCACGACAAATTGCGCTCTTATCCCAACGGTAGGCTCAATCGACTTCCGCCGTCAGTCGCCCGGGAAAGCGGCAAATAAGGCTGCTACGTCCGACAAGTCGGCGTCGCCATCGCTATCGAGATCCATGGTCTCGCATTCCGGTTCCACGAGTTGGGCAGGGCCGCTCAGGCAAGCCTGAAACTCGATGAAGTCCACAAGATCCACGTCACCGTCGCAGTCGCTGTCGGCCCCGCCGCAGGGGG
>JANQGB010001307.1 GCA_028277545.1 Phycisphaerae bacterium
AGATCGACCTGCCGGCAGGACAGATCGGCTCGCGTCAAGCGGGACAAGGTCAGCAGGTCATCGATCAGGCTACCCATGTTGCGACCGGCGTTCTGGATACGGGTCAGGTAGTCCCGTGCCTGATCGTCCAGGCGTTCACCGTAATCCTCAGCCAGGGCCTGGCTGAAGCCGGACATGGCTCGTAGCGGTGCACGCAGGTCGTGTGACACAGAGTAACAGAAGGCCTCCAACTCGTTGTTAACCGCGGTGAGCTCTGTTGTTCGAGAGGCGACGCGCTGCTCCAGTTCCGCGTTCAGCTTGCGGACTGCCTGCTCCGCCCGTTCGCGTTCGGCAATCTGGCCTGCGAGCGACGCATTCATCTGATCGAGATCGCGCAGATCCTGGGCTCGGCGCCGGTCAAAGCGATGAAAAGTGCTACCCACAACCAGCGCCAAGGCCAGGCAGACAGCGATCACCGCCGTTTGGGTGCGCCCGAAGCTCTTAAGATCCTCGTTTATGTTACGCTGCAGGCATGTCTCTACTTTGTCAGTCTGATCGAGCAGCGTCGTGAAGGCCTGGTCGTATTCCTGGTCGATCTCTGTTCCTATGCCGGACGTCTCCGCGGCCGCCCACCTCTTCTTTGTCAGCCGCCGGAAGTCTGCCAGGCCCCGTTGCACGCTCTGGATGTCCTGGCGCATGGCGGCGTCCTCCAGTGGCAGAAAGACGCCCTCTGCCGACTCGCCGCCCGACAGCATCGCCCGGGCGTACCAGTCGGCCAAGTCCAACTGCTGCCAGACTGTGTCCATCTCTTCGTGGCGGTCGCCAGTGACGATCTCTTCGAACCACAGGTGGGCGGTTGTGGCCGCGAGCTTGATTTCCATCGTCGCGTCCACCAGCGGGGCATGACCGGCGGTCATCCGGAGACCCTTGTGGAAACCGAAGGCTACGGCGCTAACCGTGACCAGGGCCGCAGCAGTAATCACCACATGCATCCGCCACGGCACACCCGTAGGTACGGGCGCATCGCCTGCTGGATTGGGTCGAGGGCCGCTCATGACGTCGTCCCGCGCGTGCGCTTCGCCCCATCGATGTGCCTGCCCGCCGCCCCCGCAGACCGGACCACCAGCTTAGCTGCGCTGTTGGCCACAGCGGCCTTTGGATGAGAGGCACCCCATCCCCGATGGGTGTCGAGGAGCCAGTCCGGCACCGCAGTGCGGTCTGGCCCGCGCTTGCTCGGGTGCCGCACTAGTCGCCGTACTTGGCGACGATCTCCTCTTTGGTCCTACCAAGAATATCGTATTTCTCACCGATCTTTCTGAAGGCGGCAATGGCTTTGTCGATATGTTGGAACTCGTGGCCCGCTGACAATTGCACGCGAATCCTGGCCAGCCCCTGGGGGACGACGGGGTAATAGAAGCCGATTACGTAGATTCCCTCGGCGTACATGTCCCGGGCCACGTCCTGGGAGAGCTTGGCGTTGTAAAGCATGATCGGAACGATGGGGTGATCCCCGGGTTTGATGTCAAAGCCGGCCTCCACCATTCCAGACCGGAATCTCTGCGTGTTGGCCCACACTTTGTCCCGGAACTCGGTCGATCCGGTCAACAGGTCCATCACCGCGATCGAGGCCTTGACTACCACTGAAGAAACAGTGTTACTGAACAGGTACGGGCGACTGCGCTGGCGGAGCAGCTCGATGATCTCCTTACGCCCCGAGGTGAATCCTCCCGAGGCACCGCCCAGGGCCTTGCCCAGGGTCGAGGTGATGATGTCCACCCGGCCCATCGCGCCGCAGTGCTCGGCGGAGCCGCGCCCGGTTGTCCCCATGAACCCGGTGCAGTGGCAGTCGTCCACCATCACCAGGGCGTCGTACCGGTCCGCCAGGTCGCAGATCCTGTCCACCTGGGCGACCGTGCCGTCCATGCTGAAGGCACCGTCGGTGGCAATGAGCCGGTACCGGGCATCCTTGGCCTCCTGGAGCTTGCTCTCCAGGTCGGCCATGTCGTTGTTCTTGTAGATGTACCGTGCGGCCTTGCAGAGCCGGATGCCGTCGATGATCGACGCGTGGTTCAGGGCGTCGGTGATGATGGCGTCCTCCTTGGTGAGCAGCGGCTCGAACAACCCGCCGTTGGCGTCGAAACACGCGGCGTAGAGGATCGTGTCTTCGGTCTGGAGGAACTCCGAGATCTTGTTTTCCAACTGCTTGTGGATGTCCTGCGTGCCGCAGATGAAACGCACGCTGCTCATGCCGTAGCCGTGCGTGTCGAGCGCTTCGCGGGCGGCTGCAATGACCCTGGGGTGCGACGACAGGCCCAGGTAGTTGTTCGCGCAGAAGTTGACCACGCCCTGGGGAGGATCGCCCGCGGGGTACTCGACGTCGATGTCCGCCGCCTGGGGGCCCAGAATCAGCCGTTCATCCTTGTAGAGTCCGGCATCGCGAATCCCCGTCAACTCTTCCTGCAAGGCCAACTTCATCTTGCCGAACATGTGCTTGCTCCGTTTTCATAGGTTCGTCGGTGGGTCGGGCTTGCAGTCCTGTCGCGTTTGCCCGACACTCGTGTCAATGACGAGGTATCGTAATCGAGCATCGTAACGGAGTCACTCCCAGTGCGAAAACCGATCATCCTGGTAACTGGCGCCAACGGCGAAATCGGCCACGGCCTCATCGAGCATTTCAGCCGCGACGGCGATCACGAACTCGTGGCACTCGACTTGAAACCGCTGGACAAGCCCCTCAGGCCGTACTGTGCCGCCGCCATCATCGGCGACATCCTGGACGAGAACCTCTTGAAGCGGTTGATCAGCGAGTACGAAATCCACGCCATTTATCACCTGGCAGCGCTGCTCAGCACCCGTGCCGAATACACGCCCGACACGGCTCACCGCGTGAACGTGACCGGGACGCTGAACCTGCTGCAACTGGCGGCGGAGCAGGCCCGCTGGCACGGCAACCCTGTGAAATTCCTGTTTCCCAGCTCAGTGGCCGCTTATGGTTTGCCGGACGTCGCGACCAAGAACGCCGCCACGCCGCTTCGCGAGCGTGACTGGAACGTGCCGACCACCATGTACGGCTGCAACAAGCTCTACTGCGAGCAGCTCGGCCGCTACTTCACGCTGCACTACCGTCAGCTCGCCGCCGGGCGCTCGCTGGGCGGGGTCGACTTTCGCGCGCTGCGTTTTCCGGGGTTGATCAGCGCCGAGACC
>JANQGB010001315.1 GCA_028277545.1 Phycisphaerae bacterium
GAGTTGTGTGAGTAGGTCAGTTATCACCCGATGCTGGAGCGTCCTGCTCCGGTGGTTTGGACGGTTCCTCGGGAGTCTTGATTGGTGGCAGACCAAGCACTTCTTCGACGCGCTCTGCAATCTGGGCCAGTTCGCCCATGCAGCGGATGTAGAGCGAGCTGATGTTGCTCACGGTCCACTCCACGGTGGCGCGGGTTCCGCTGATGTCGCGTCGCTCCGGCATCTGGCCTATCGCGTAGCGCCCCAGCGAGACTTTGCCGTCGGCGTGGTCGAAGGGATAGGGGTGTTCCTTCAGGGTGATGCGGAGATCGGCCAGGCGCTGCTGCTGCCCATCCGTCAGCGAAACCGCCTGGTTGATGAGGTTCTCGTCGGGGTCGGAGTCCTCCGAGAGTACGAACTCCATGGCGAACAAGGGCAGGTTCTCGCGGTGCAGGGCGGTGATCACGTCGAATACGCCGTCGATCTGGGTCAGCGTGTCGAGCACCGTGTCACAGCGCCTGGCCAGGTGTTCGGCGTTCTCGATTCGCTGGGCCACGCGATCGACCCTCAAGAGAGCCAGCGCACACTCCAGGCGAAGGCGGACCACTTCCTCGACCTTGGCAAGATTGGGGGTCAGCGACCTCTGCCTCTGCTCGGCCTGGCTGAGGCTCTTGGTGGCGCCGTTATAGGTGGCCTCCGGTAACTGGTATTCCTTCGCATCAACGCCGTGGGCCCCGATCTTGAACAGCTCCTGCGCCGTTCGGGCCAGGACCGCCTTCTCGTGGGCCTTTTCAAAGCGCTCGAAGGTCTTGCGAACGATCGGGTAGGACTTCTCCAGCGCCGCCCGGGCCTGCTTGAGCCTGGCGACGCAGTCCTTGGGTGACAGGTTGGCGACCCGCGAGTACCGGTCCAGGTGTAGCGGCCGGGCCGGCGTCAGGCAGCCGTGGAAGTAGCGCTCTGCCGCTTCTTCGCGCTCGGCGAGCCTCTTCTGCTGTCGCAGAAGGGACTCGCTGGAGATCAGGTTCTTACGCTGCAACTGCGGGCCGAGCAGTTCCTGGTAGTAGGCGAAGGAGGCCTCCCGGCAGAGGCCGTCGAAGTTGCGAAACAGAGCCGAGGCCGGCAGGTCAGCGTTGAACAATCCGTCCGCGTTGGCTTTCTCGGCGCGGCGCACGCGCTGTTTGCCCGTGGGGTGTGTGCTGAAGAGCTTGTCCAGAATGCCCCTGGACTGGGCCTGCACTTCCTGCCACTTGCGAAAGACGGGCTCAGGCACCACGGCCATTTTGGCGACCAGCAGGGCGGGCAGGTTGTCGCCCACTCGTCCGTTGCGCCAGGACTCGGCCAGGTCGGCGTGAACCGCCTCGGACGCCAGGTGGAGCATTTCACTCCGCCGGTGGGTCTCCGCCAGGTTCCGGCTGCCCGCGAGCCGGGTCGCGTGCAGGTCCGCATCGTATTCCATCTGCCTGGACATCCCACAACTGATCAGGTGGCCGAGCATCATGAGCACCCAGAGGAGCTTGCGAGTCAGCCAGACAAAGAACCTAGCCACCAGAAAGACCAGGCTGAGACTCGAATCACTGTCGCGCGACCATCCGATGAGCGCCAAGTCCCACCTGTCCCGCTCGTAAACCTGCCGGGCGAACCAGAGATTGACCCGGCGGATGATGTAGCCCAACCGCATGCCCAGACGCTGCGTGAAATGGCCGAACTCGTGGGCCAGCACGCCGGAGAACTGCCGCAGGGTCATGCCCGCCACCAGGGGGGCACCGATAACGAGAACCAGGTCGTTGCCCAGCATACTCCAGGCGCCCCGGCGGAAGCCGGCGGACGCGTTCACCTCGCAGATCACATCGATTCGCCGCGGCACCGGTGAGCCGACCATCTCGCAAAGCTTCTCGACAAAGGCGAACAGCACCGGCTCATTTTCGGGAACCAGGGACAGGCGTTTCTCACGCCGGGGAGGCCTGGCAAAGAGGGGCTTGATCATGAAGAGCAGCAGGATCACACCGATCACCAGCGGGCCGACGTAGAGGAGCAGGCGGCCCCAGAGCCCCCGCACACCGGTTAGGATATTGAAGTGCTCCGTCACGTGATAGAAAAGGCCGTAGCCGAGTGCTCCGACCAGGGCGACGTAGATCAGCGGCAGCAGTGCCATGGCGGTGGCGATGAAAACCAGGCCCAACACGTACAGCGGCGACTTCCGCACGCGCTGTATGGGGCCGTCGAATATCTTGTCGATCTGCCCGGGCGAGAGCTTTACGCAAGGCGGGGCCGTGGCCACACTCATCGAGCGAGACTCCGTGCTGTTCGGGACATCGCCCGCCCTCAGCGCCCGGCATGGGCGGCGAGTGCTCGCCGAGCTACGGCGCTGGTCCGTACCCTCCTCAGCGGCTTCGGGGCGATCCTCCGACCACAGTACAGGCGAACACGCCCGGCGTAAAGACGCACCCTGTCATTCGGGTGTCAGGAGGCTTGCCCGGCTTCCGGCGAGATCACCGGCTGGGCCAGGGGCACGCCGTGAATCAGGCGGCTGATTCCCGCCCGGACATCCACCACCAGTGACAGCACGGCGGGGACCAGGAACAGTGTGAAGACAGTCGAGACCAGCAGCCCGCCGACCACCACCGAGCCCAGGCCCCGGTACAGTTCGCTGCCGGCACCGGGCCAGCAGACCAGCGGCAGCATCCCGCCGATGCTGGTGAAGGCGGTCATGAAGATGGGACGCACGCGCGTGCGGGCCGACTCGCTGATGGCCCGATGCCACGGCATGTCGTGATGCCGGACGTTGTTCAGCGCCTGGTGGACAACCAGAATCCCGTTGTTGACCACGATGCCCACCAGAATGACGAAGCCCAGCATGGTCAGCACATCAAGCTGCTGGATGGGGCTGACCGGATTGCGCAGCGACAGGGTGTGGACAATCCTCAGTGAGGCGAAGCCGCCCACGGTGGCCAGCGGAACGGTGAAGATAATCACAAAGGGCCACAGGAAGGACTCGAACAGAGCGGCCATCAGCAGGTAGGTGACCAGCAGGGCCAGGAAACCGCGGGACGTACACAGGTTGCCCAGCGAGACGAGCAGCGGTCGCTGCCCGGTCTTCGGATCGACGGTCAGCTCCTTGCCCTGCCAGGCTCCGAAGAGCGCTTCGCGGGTCTGCACCAGCTTCTCGGCGGTGCCTGCCAGGGCGGTGATGATCGACGATGGAATCTGGCCGCTGGCCCTCAGGGGGGCGATGATCTCCTCCTCGAGAATGCCCATGGCGGTTTCGAGAGCCATCCCTTCGGGGGGCTCGATGGCCAGGGAGACGGCGGGCATCTCCTCGATGTGGTTGATCTGCTGGGGGGCGGTGGTGGAGATGAAGTTGACCGCGGACGACAGCGGCACGACCCGCCCGGTCGGCGGCGAGTACAAGGGCGTGTTGCCGATCTCCTGGATCGACGCCCCGTCGGTCCCCGCTACGTGAATCCTCAGGTCGATCTCGTCGCCGCGATCGTAGAAGTTGCCCACGAAGGCACCGTCCACACAGGCGGCCACCATGAAGCCGACGTCGCGCACGTCGAGCCCCAGGTCGGCGGCCTTCTCCCGGTCGGTGAGGATACGGACCTCAGGCTTGCCCAGGTCAAAGTTGGCCGGGCTGGGGCGGGGGAATCCAAACCGCTGCATGATGGGCATCATCAGCATGCCGGCGACATCCGTCACCTCGTCGAGGTCGTCGCCGCGAATGTCCAACTGGATGGAGCCGCCTCCGTCCACGGTCGAGAAGAGCGAGGTCTGGGCGAAGAAGGTCATGGCCCCGGGAACGCGGCTGCCGGCCTCGTTCATCATGGGGATCAGCGGCTTGACCCGTTGTTCCTGCTTGCTGGTGGCACCCATGAAGCAGGTGCCGCCGAAGGAGACGAAGAAGAAGTTGTCGATGGGAGGGGCCTCGCCCTCGACCGGCACCGTCCGGCCACCCTTCTGGACCTCCATGGTCACCGGAGGCAGGCTGGGGTCTCCGGGCGAGGCGGTCCAGAAGTCGCGCAGCCCGTGCGGATGTTCCACCGTTCCGTCCTCTATGGCTCTGCCGATATCACGGAACTCGTCGAGAGAGTATCCCGGCGGGGTGATGACGAAGCCGAACACCAGGTTACGGTTGCCCTTGGGCAGGTAGTCGGTGGGCGGCATCAACACCTTGCTGCCGTAGACTGATGCCGCCACCAGGAGGGCTACCAACGTCAGGCGGGCGGCCCAACTGCGGTTGATGGCTCCCACCGTGCGACCGACCAGTGCGGCTGTGCGACCGGTGTGGGATTCGGCTCGGCGCAGCTTCTTCGACACCCGCAGCATCCGGGCCGACAGGGTGGGGATCACGGTGGTAGCGACCGCCAGTGACAGGCCGACGGCACAGCAGATGGCGATGG
>JANQGB010001423.1 GCA_028277545.1 Phycisphaerae bacterium
CGTCGCCTGCGTCGGGCCTGGGAGATCGACGCCTTCCCGACCGGCTACGAGGTCATCCGCATTCTCGACTTCCCCTGATCCATCTCTCGCGCCCGGGCGGGACGGCGTGCCGTGCGGCATGGATGCCATCACGGAGGAACGCGGCCGGACTCCCTACGCCCGCCCGGGCGCACTTCGGCAGGGCCGGGCTACCTGGGCCTCATAAGCCCCGGGACGCGGGTTCGACTCCCGCACCTGCCATTGCTGCGACGGTAGCTCCTGCCGGAAGGAGCGTGAATCACGGCCATGAACTCCACCCGCCACGTCGGGCTGCCTGCCGTGAGCTGAAGGCCCGCCCGGGTTCGATCCCCGGCCGTCGCATTCGCTGGCCAGCGAGACAGGACATGAACAGACCAACAGACAACCGGAGAACAACATGAACCAGAACTACCGCAACACAGACCCGCCCACGTCGGCGCTGGCCGGGCGGGAGGCCGAAGCCAACGGCTCGGCCCGTCAACACCGGGCGATGTGCTTCGACACCGTGATGCAGACGCCCGGGCTGACGGCCCGCGAGATCGAGGACCGCCTGGGCATCAAGGCGCACAAGCGTCTGCCGGAACTGCGCCGCGCCGGCATGGTCCGCAACGGCAAGACCCGCACCTGCACCGTCAGCGGTCGTCTGGCCCTGACCTGGCACCCCAATGTCGGCAACCACTGCGCAGGAGAACAGCCATGACCCTGATGAACTCACTGATCAAGAGCACTACGCCCGCGCCGCCCAAGATGATCGTCTACGGTCAGCCGGGCGTCGGGAAGACCACCTTCGCCGCCTCCGCCAACGCCGTCCTGCTGGACTGCGAGAACGGTGCCGGTGCCGTGGTCAACCTGACCCGCACGCCGTACCTGCAGTCCTGGCCGCAGATGCGCAAGTGGCTGGTCGAGCTGGCGGACCTGGACAAGGCCAACGCGCCCCAGGCCCTGGCCATCGACACCATCGACTGGATGGTCCAGCGGATCGTCGAGCATGTCGTGCATGACCTCGATCCTAAGGCCGGTGCCGATCTGACCAGCACGCTGGGCACCGCCCACGGCGGGTACTTCAAGGCCCGCGAGATCGTCCAGAACATCGTCTACCGCGATCTGCTGCCGATGCTCAACGCCGTGGCTGAGACCGGCGCGGCCATCATCCTCCTGGCCCACGCGGCCAACACGAAGATGACCACGCCCGAGGGCTACGACCAGCGTCTGGCCTCGCCCGACCTGCCGCACTGGATCGCGCCGCCCTTCATCGAGTGGGCCGACTGCGTGCTGTACGCCCACCGGCAGGACGACCAGCGCCTCCTGCTGACCGAGGGCACCAACGTGATCCTGGCGAAGAACCGCTACGGCCTGCCGGCCGAGCTTGACCTCTCGTGGCCCGCGTTGATGCAGGCCATGTCCACCAACAACACCAACAGCAAGGAGAGCTGATCCATGGCCAATCTGAATGGATTCAACGCGAACGAAGTCGAGCCGACCACCACGTTCGAGGCGCTGCCCGCCGGCAAGTACCTCGCGGCCATCACGGCCAGCGAGATGAAGGCCACGAAGAAAGGCGACGGCAGCTACCTGCAGTTGGAGTTCACCGTCCTCGAGGGCGACTGCAAGGGCCGCAAGACCTGGGACCGGTTGTGCATCAACCATCCCAACGACCTGACGCAGAAGATCGCCCGGGGCAATCTGTCTGCCATCTGCCGCGCTGTCGGCGTGATGCAGCCGAAAGACAGCGTCGAGCTGCACAACATCCCGCTGGTGATCTCGGTCAAGTGCAAGAAGCGCGAGGACACCGGCGAGATCACCAACGAGGTCAAGGGCTACGAGGCGAAGGCGGCAGTCGCCGGTCGCCCGCAGCAGGCTCCGACCACCGACACCACGCCGCCGTGGAAGCGATGAGGGCAGATGCGATGGAACTGACATTGCCCTGGCCCCCGAGCGTGAACCACTACTACCGCCATGTCGGGCCGCGCACG
>JANQGB010001424.1 GCA_028277545.1 Phycisphaerae bacterium
CGATGGTGTGGCTCCGCCAGTCCAGTCCGCCGTCGGTGTCGTGCCGGGCGACCTCGGTCCAGGCGCCGGCCCCGTCGTTGGTGTTCATCTCCACCAGCAGGCGGTCGACGCCGCCGGTCTCGTTGGTTAGCCTGAGGAAGTAATCGTAGCTGATGGTGATGCCGGCCACCGACATGTCTATGGTGGGTGAGGTCAGCCGCACGGCCCCGCCGTCCACGTCAGTGTTTCCTGCCTCGTTCTGCGTCAGGTAGGCCTGGCCGCTGCCGTCGGAGTCGCTGGCCGGATCGTAGTCCCAGCCGGGATCGTCCACCGGCACGCCGCGCTGCCAGTCGCCGCTGCTTGCGCCCAGGTTCACCGCCACCCAGCCTTGATCCGTTTCGAAGTTGTCCTCGAAGAGCACTGTTTCGCAGCTCTCGATGCAGTCCGGCCCGGTCACAGTCAGCGTGAACGAGCCTGTCGCACCCTCGTAACCGGCGATGCGGACCAGGTAGGTTGTCTCCGCAGTGACGGCCAGCGTCACAGTGGACGGGCCGCCGGACGTACCGCAGCCGTCATCGTCACAGGCCAACTGGTTGCCCGTGTCCCCCGGGCAGTCCGAGTGTACCGACAGCACCGAGTCGAAGGCCGTCTCGGTACACAGCGAGAAGGTGGCCGTGCCATCCGCCAGCGGTGTGTACCTGAACCAGACGTCGGGCGAGCTCGAGGAACTGCCGCAGGTGGCCGACCCGTCGTTGTCTGCCTCCGCCGTCGTGCCGGCGTAGGAGTCCGGGCAGGCCACCAGCGCCTGCTCGCAGGTGTCACCCGGCACTTCGAGTTGGCAGTTCTCGTCACACCCGTCGCCGGGTACGGTACCGCCGTCGTCGCACTGCTCACCGGGCTCCAGGATGCCGTTGCCGCACACGCCGGGGCCGGTGTCGGGCACGATCTTGTACACGCTGCCTCCCAGGCTGACGATATACATTTCGCCCGCGGCGTCCTCACCGAAAGAAGAGATGGCGTTGATAGCCCCGCCCTCGGTCAGCTCCGCCGTACGGTCCTGCTGATCCGTGACGACGCCGTCCACGTAGCGGAAGGTGCGAATCCAGTCGGCACAGTACTCCGCGTAGAAGTAGGTCCCGGCCAGGTCCGGCATTTCGCAGCCGCGATAGACGTATCCGCCGGTCACCGAGCAAGCGCCACCGGAGTGCGAATACTCCAGGATGGGCATTACCAGGGTCGGGTCTTCGCAATCGCAGCCCACGTCGCTAGTGAGGCAGTTCGTGCCCTCCAGGCAGTCCCAGCCGTAATTCTCGCCGCCCGCGCTGTCGGCCGGCTGGAAGTCAATCTCCTCCCAGGCGTTCTGGCCAACGTCGCCGACGTACATGTCGCCGGTCTGCCTGTCGAAGCTGAAGCGCCACGGGTTGCGCAGGCCCTTGGCCCACACTTCCGGAAGGAACGGGCTCCCGGGGTTGTCCGCCGGGATGTACGACGGCCCGTTGTCCACGTCCAGCCGCAGCATCTTGCCCAGCAGCGAGTTATCGTCCTGGGCCCGCTCAAAGGGATCGCCGCCGCTGCCGCCGTCCCCCATGCCGACGTACAGCATCCCGTCCGGGCCGAACTGCAGTTGCCCGCCATTATGATTGGGGAAGTCCTGCACGATGGTCTTGAGGATGACCGCGCTGCCCGCGTCAGCCACGTCCGGGTCGCCGGACACCGAGTATTGAGCGATCACGGTGTGGCCGGCCGTGTTGGTGTAGTTGAAGTAGAACAGCCCGTTGCTGGAGTAGTCCGGATGGAAGGCCACGCTCAGCAAGCCCCGCTCGCCGCCGGCGCTGATCAGGCTGGCGATGTTGAGGAAGGGCGTTGGCAGCACCGTCGTGGTAGTGAGGTCCAGGATCTTGATTCGCCCGGTCTGCTCGACGATGAACAGCCTGTCGAAATCGCCGGCCGGAGCGCCGACAAACACCGGGCTGCTCAAGCCGCTGGCTACCTGCACGGTCGCCAGTGGCGTTGTCGGGAACGACTCACACTCGTCCGGGATGAAGTTGCTGTTGCAGTCCGCGCTGGTTCCGTCGGCGATGTCCTGGTCGTCGGGGATTCCGTTGCTGTTACAGTCCACCGGGCCCACGGCCGGGCCTTGGGTGACGGCGCCTACCTCGGTGGGCGAGCCCGGTCTGAACAGCCCCAGAGTCACGTTGGTAACGGCCGGCGGCGCGTCCGTGTCAAACCAGAAGTTGTAGGTTGTTCCCCAGCGCAGGGCATTGGCGTCGGGGTTGACACCGTAGTCGTCGGTTGACCAGACAATTCGATCGCTTTCGACCGTGGGTGTCCAGTCCGTGCCGTCGTATGGCTCACCGCTGTGGTAATCGACATCGTGGAAGCCGATGTTCTGCACGGTGGCGCCCTCGGGCAGGGGAATCGCGAACCAACCCATGGAGCGGTGCGAGTTGAGGTTCTGCACGGCATACTCATAGTGCCACATTCCGCCGCCGGCGTCGCTGGTCTTCTGCGCCATAAGGAACACGCCTTCGCCGGGCACCTGTACGTCGGTTTCGTTTACGCCCGACTCGTAGTCGGCCCAGGCCCGGAGGGCAGGCTGTTCACGCTGCGTGTCACCAGTCAGTGAGGCGCTCCAGGACGAACCACTGCCGCTGACCGTGATTGGCCGATAGGACGCGTTGTTGTTGCCGTTACCCGCCAGGGCGTCGTCCGCGGTGATGTAGTGCCCTTCCACGAAATACTGCCCGCCACCGTCCTGGGCGGGGTCCAGATCGGAAATGTGGACCTGCAGCCGCTTGTAGATGGAGTCACCCGTTTGGCCTTGGTAAGTGTAGGGATAGCGATAGTTTCCAGTATGGGCATCGACCTCAAATCGCGGCCCCAGCCTGGTCTGTGAGCCGTTCAGTCCGCAGCAGTAAGGATCGGAGCAGCCCACACCCAGCACCGACCCGCCTTGACCGTTGCAGCCGCAATCGCAGGCGTCTTGCGTCAGGGCGGTGAAGCCGTGCTTGAGCCAGCTCTGGCCGACCTGCCGCAGGCGACCATCCTTGAGCTGGTACATATTCTGCCCGATCACCGGGTGTTCGTTAGTGCTGGCGATCCAGAGCAGGTTCTCGTCCCCGATATTGCAGGAGGTCGTTCCGACTGCGAACGCCTCGATCCCGCCGACACTGCTGTAGTTCGAGATGTCGATCAGTTCGCCCACAATAACGTCCGGCCCTACGGGATTGTCGCATTCAGTTCTGCTGCCCCCGTCAGCGAAGTCGCTCCCCGGTGGTGGCGCGGTCGGCTCATCGCCGCCGGTCCACTCGACCACCGCCCGAATCAGGATCATGCCGACTACCGCCTCCCGGAGATCGGGGGCGCCCAGCTCGTTTGCCAGGGCGGTTGTTACCTGCAGGTCACCTTCCACCAGCAGGGCCTCGGCCATCTGGTCGAAGGCGATCTTGCTTTGGACTAGGTGTAGCGCCGGCACGTCGTCAGGTGCCGCGCCTGACGTCACGCGAAGTTGGCTCGAGGCCACGTCTGCGGAGATGGCAAAGCCGTCCAGCAGGGTCTCGTTGCC
>JANQGB010001434.1 GCA_028277545.1 Phycisphaerae bacterium
TGTCCATCCTCCTGCCAGGAATCCAAATCCTTCTTCTGACAGGAGTTATCGATCCAGGGCCCCGAATCTCTTGAGCCTACTTTGCGCTGTACTGCTAGAGCCCATCCGGCTTGACAAACGCACGTCTGGTGACGAACTATTCGACAATAAGCGTCGTCTTGCGAATATGTATGCGGGGATCTACGCTCTTCACCGAAGACATCCTGACGTCCGCTGGGTGGACGGGACGGTGCTGCGTCGCTTCTGGGAGCTGGACCTGAGCACTACACCGCGAGACATTCGTAAGCTGGCCGCGGGATTCAGGAATATCCAAAACGAGACCATAAGCAGACGCAATATGCCCGAGCGGATGAGGGCGCTGGAAAGTATCGCGCGCGGCCCGGAGTCAGGGTGGGAGGAGATGCTCGGACGGCTGGGCGATCGTCCGGTCAGAATCCACACGCGGCCTGCCGATTAGCGATGAGTCTGGCGCATGTTGAAGGTTCAGTTTGTGCGCACAGTAGACTCCATGGACAGCGTATCATTAGCGGGAAGAGACTGCGATCGCTCCAAGGTCGCATTGCTGGCGTTGATGCCCGGGGGATTTCCCCTGGTCGGCGAATCGCTGGGGATCTGTGCCATATCCGGGTTCCTCAAGTCCAGGTACCCCGGCCTGCACGTCCTGCTGTTCGATCAACAGCTCCACGACCTGCAGGAAGTAGTGAAGGTCATCGATCGAGAGCGACCGGTGCTCTTGGGCGTTTCCGCGAAGCACGGCACGTTCAGTCAGTTGCAGGAGTTGCACCGACTGCTCCAGACCACCATACCGCAGGATCGAAGGCCTGCGGTCGTCGCCGGGAATGCAGTCGCAGCGCTCGGCGGCACGACTGCCTTGCAGAGGGTTTTCCCCGATTTGCAGGTGGCCACCGGGGAAGGCGAGATAACCATGGCCGACCTGTACGAACACGTGCAGGGGCGCCTGCCGCTGCGTCGCGTGCGCAATCTACTTTCGAGCAGCGGCGGCCCGCAGGACGGGGCGAAGGAATACCTCGACCCCCGGCTGATAGCCGCGCCTGATCGATGCCATACGCTGGCCTTCAGTTCCGCCGGCGGAGAAATATACGTCGAGGGGTCTCGCGGCTGCGCCTACGGCATGTGTTCCTTTTGCACAGGAAGTGATGTCCTGGGCTCGCGGACGCGATCTGTCAGGTGGCGCCCCAGGCCCTTGGAGGCGATAGTACGGGATCTCCGCTGCCTGACCGACCTGGGGGTTGGCGTAGTTACCTTTGCAGACGAGGACTTTTTCGGGCCCGGCGTAGACGGACTGCGGAGGGCGCAGCGACTCGCCCGGGAGATTGTCTCCGCCGGGATTCGTATTCGCTTCCGGATTAACGCGAGAGCGCGATCGGTGTCCGGCTCCACTGGCGACGAGGCGCTGAACGCTGAGGGGGAGAAGACTATCCAGCTCCTGAAGCAGGCCGGCCTGTGCAAGGTCGCCATGGGCCTGGAGTCCGGCGTCGCGTCCCAACTGGCGCGTTACCGAAAGGGCATCCGTCTCGAACAGTTCAATGCAGCATTTCGGCTGATGCGGCGACACGGAATCGAGTGCGAATTCGGCTTTATCCTCATCGATCCACTCATGACGCTGGAGGAGCTCAAGCAGGCCCTCGAGTTCCTGCGGCGACACGGCTATGTCACGGTGGTCTCAGCGGTCTACAAGGAGCTACGCGTTCAGGTCGGCAGCCCGTACGTAGACCAGGTGCGTGAGGTCGAGGAAGCGAGGCAGGTACGGATACTGGGCGAGATTGACCTGGAGTCACAGGAGCATGAGGTTGTTTCCCATGTTGACCCCTCGATCGCATTCATAGTCAGCATAATGAGCCCGTGGTCCGATCTGATGTACAGGTTGTTCTACGCGCTGAGAGTCCTCACGCAATACCCGGCCCAGGCCGCGATGCGGCCGGACGTTTCGCGAAGCGCGCAGCACATCTGCTTTCAGGCCATCAGAGAATTGAGAGAGATCGAGTTTCGCCTGCTGACTGATCTCGTCCGACTGTTAGAAGAGCAAGGCCGCGATCGTGGCCTGGCGAGCGAACTATGCCGGCGTAATGAGCTGGCCAGACGCAACGTCGTCGCGCGCCTGCTGGACACCATTGTCGCCGCCCCGGCGGACAGACATGTCAGGCTGTCGGCCGAAGCCAATACATACCTGCAGCGGAGTACGGAGTTTCTGGCGCAGTTGAATCGCGCGGGAGCTATCGGCCTACGGCGTGAGCCACTCCACGTCCACCAGGCTTAGTAGCGACTGGATCTCGTCGGAAGGACACTCTCCGGGGTCGCGTGTATACCTCTTCGCAGCGCCGCACGCGACGCCGAGGCGGATGGCCTCTTCCAAAGGCCGATCCTCCAGGCGCGCAACCGCAAGCCCCGCCACCAGGGCATCGCCTGAGCCTACACCTATGGTGGACACGGCGCGCGGATCATCAATCTTCACGCTGGCTTTGCAGATTGCGTCCGAATCCTGACATACTGCAATCACCCCGAGCGGTCCGCGTGAGACAACCACGACCCGAGGCCCCGCGGACGCCGTCTGGCGGGCAGCCTCCACCAGCGCTGGCTCCGACGCTGACAGAGCGGCTCCGGTAAGTTCTTCGAGTTCGAGAACGTTGGGCTTCACCAGGTAGGGCTTTGCGCCAAGTGCCTGGCGCAGATTCTCACCGCCGGTATCCACAATGGTGGCGGCGCCGGCGGCGTGGCAGTTTTCAATGAGGTCGGCGATCGTGCTGGGCGGCGTTCCGGGGGGCACGGAGCCCGAGATGACGACAACATCGTTGGCGCGGACCGAGCGTTTCAGGGCCTGGTGAAGGGCGGCAATATTCTGCGCCGAGATCGAGTACCCCGTGGTGATGAGATGTGTCTGCTGCCTCCGCGCCGTGTCCACGATGGTAACGTTGGTACGCGTATTCCCGGCTACCGGCAGCAGCCCGATGGCAAGCTGGGGCGAAGCCAGGGACTCGTAACGGTCCATGTCTGACTGCCCCGCGAAACCCAAAGCCGTGGCCGGGTGCCCGAGTCCGCTGACGACCCGGGAGACGTTGACGCCCTTTCCGGATGGAATGAGTGAGGTCCGGGTCGCCCGCATAACAGCCGGAAAACTGAATTTGTCAACGGAAACGACGTAATCGAAGGCCGTGTTCAAGGTGATGGTGACGACCTTGCGTCGCGGCTCGGCACTCGACATACCTGGACCTCTTCAGATGCCCTCAAGGACAGAAACGTCACCCAGCGCGCCCACGCGCCACAATACTCCCTCAGTCCGGCATGTCAGGCTCACTAACGCGGAGGCATTCTGGCGGAACGACAACGCCCCCCTGCTGCTGGATCGTCCGCAGCGCCTCGACCTCGTGTCGTTCGCGCCTGGCTTGCTCCTCCGGCGGTAAGACCGCGACCGCGCCCATGACGACCAGCTCGTAACCGGGGAAGACGTGCTTGAAAATCAGCGCGGCGCGCCTGGCGTGAAAGTCCGAGGTGATGACGCACAAGCGGCGGTCGGTCAGGTGCCGCAGGACCCTTCGAGCCAGCACCGCGTCCTCGACCGTGTTGGAGCCTTCAGCGAACTCCAGAATGTCAGCAGAGGTCACCCCCGCCCCGGTAAGGTACTCAGAGACGTAGTGGGCATGGGGCTGGTCAGTGACGTTGAAGGCCTCTCCGAAGCCGCCCGTCAGCACGACCTTGCAGCCGGGCCTCTTGCGGTATTCGTCGAGGGCGAGTTGGGCCCTGCTGAGCGCAATGGGTGATAGCTGCCCGCCAGCGTCGTTCGGCGCCCCCAGGACTACCAGGATGTCTTGCACTTCGGCCATGACGTTGATTCGCGGCGTCGATGCCGCCGGACTCCCACTTCGAGGAGCCGCCTGGCCCGTATTTATGCAGGCCCGCGACTCTGCCCGGCCCGCGGTGACGCCAGTCAAACATCGGCTAGCGTTGCTGGACGGCCAGGAAATCCACTCCGATAGCCGGCTCCACGACCTCTTCTGACGCTCCGTCGAACACGATTGTCAGGGTGTGCTGGCCGGCAGCCAGGTCGATAGTCTCCGTTCCGAACTGCCTGGCCATCACGCGGTGCGGATCGTGCAAGTCCAGGACACCATCCTGGCCGGCGAAGCTGACGGACTCCCCATCCAGCCGGGTGGAGATCCGGCCCGAGTCATAGCAGATTCCAAGTCCGAGGTGCAAGCGGTATTTGCCATCCGCTGCAACCTGGAAGCGCAGCTCCAGTTGGTCCCCCACCCTGTCCGGGAGCCAGGCCAGCAACTCTCCACCGGCCCAAAGGCTGCCTTGTTTCTGTGTGGTGTCGGCTGTGGCCGGGACCAGATCCTCAGCGGCGTGGTATACGGAGTTGCGCATACCGAAGCCGGCCACCGGCTGCCAGCTCGCCGGCAGGGCCAGCGGGCGCACGTCTTCGTCGGTGATGGCCAGATGGTCGTCAGTGGTCCCCGGCAGCGCGTAATGATAGGCGATACGGGCGTATGACATGCCAGGCACCCGATCATGGGGATACAACTCCATGTAGAACGCCAGGCCACTGCTGAACAGCAAGTCGTCGAGAATGTGCCACCGGTGATTGGTCACGAAGCCGCGGTTGCCAGGACCGTCATTCCGCGGCTGGCCGCAATAGGCATACTCGAAAATGTCCGGTACCGACCACGCGTAGTTGAAGTAATCCTCCGACCCTGTTCCGAAAGTGGATGGTACCGGCTCCTGATCGATGAAGACCTTCTCGTCGCCCTCGCCCCACCAGCTACCGTACAGGCTCGTCACCTGGCAGGGGTTCAGGAGCATCAGTGCCGTTCCGACATATCGCCCGGTCCCATCGGCGATCAGGTAGGGCATGTCCTGCGGGGCACGGCTCGATCCGACGACTCCGTGGTCCACTCGCCAGCGGGCCCGGAAGTGCATGGATTTCTCGCCCCACTCATAGTCCATGGTCCAGGCCTTGCCCGTCACCGTAACCGGCTGCTCGCCACGGTTGTCGAGCACCACGCGCAGCGAGGTCGCGAAGGGCATGACGTAACGGCAGGTCATGATCCCGTCGGGTGTCACGGTGAAAGGCAGTGAATCGAAGGGGTTGATGCCCGGGGCGGCTCCGAAGAAGTCCCCGATCGGCGCCTGCACCTGTCCCCAGGGATGGTCGTCGCAGATAATGTGCAGAACGGTCTGCCGCAGTGCCAGGTCGCGGTCGGCGGCCTCGACCTTCAGCGCCAGCCGCTCCAGGGCTAGCGGCCCATCCAGCTTCAGAATCTCGGCCTGCTCTCGCGACGGCAACGTCACCTCTAACTGTGCGGGCAAGGTCTTTGTGGTCAGGGGATACTCCCGGCCCGGGTGACGCAGTACGGTAGCGCAGTTCTGCAACTCCGCACCGAACAGCGCCAAGTCCTCTGGCTCGAACGTGCGGATGGTCTTGGCGGAGTCGTAGCGGCGGATCTGAACATGATAGAAGTGCACCTGCTTGAGGTCGCCGACCCACACCATGCGGCAGCGTCTGGCAAAGGGTATGGGGCAGTAGGCCGACTGGCGCTGCTGGAAGGTAACTGTGAGCAGCGCCTCGTCTGCACCGCTACCCCGGCCTAACACACCATAGGGGTTGAGCAGGAAGTCCTGTGCCGGACCGTCGTACAGCGCTGTAGGTCGCTCGTCCAAGTAGAGGCGGAGGTCTCCGGTGATGCCCGCGGTCCAGGTCCGCACCATGACGCCTGGCCCCTCGACATCGCAGATGAGGTATTCCCCAACGCCGTTATCGTCGGGCTGTTTCAGAACCGCTTCGAAGCCCGGTATCTCCTCACCGCCGAAGCCGTCGGCGTTGGCGAACCAGCCCGGGCCGCCCGGGGAGTTGCTGCGCCGGTCGAATGACGAGAACTGCACCGTCTTGTAAGGCACGTCCGGCAACTCGGCCAGCCGTGACAGGTCAGCCATCTCCTGCAGGAGGTGGCCGGTATGGGTCGGACTCACGGCGCAGCCGAGGGCAGCCGATCCGAACATGGCAAGCAGCAGGCACTGGGTGGCTCTTCGCATACCACTTACTTCCTGTATTGAGCGTGGTCAACGTAC
>JANQGB010000088.1 GCA_028277545.1 Phycisphaerae bacterium
TCGCCCTCGCCCTCTCCTTCTCCTTCACCTTCGCCCTCGCCCTCGCCTTCTCCTTCGCCCTCACCTTCGCCTTCGCCTTCTCCTTCGCCCTCACCTTCGCCTTCGCCTTCACCTTCGCCCTCACCTTCGCCTTCGCCCTCACCTTCGCCTTCGCCTTCACCTTCGCCCTCTCCACCTTCGGCGAGGAACGCGGCCACATTAGCGAAGTCATCCTGTTCGATAGCGGGCACCTCAACGTGCCCTTCGGCGGTTGCACCGGCCTCGAGATCGGCTGCTCCCGTGCCAGCCAGGTCCGGAGCGGTTACACCGCCGGCTCCCGGCTCACCGTGGCACGCCTGGCAGTTTGCCTCGAACGTGGCCTCTCCGGCAACGGCATCCGGTTGGGCAGGTTCGTCGCCGTCACCGCCTCCGCCGGTCGACGGGCAGCCGGAATTGAACAAGAGTAGGCAACCCGCGAAAGCGGTCAGGAGCACGGGCCCGTAGCGTTTTGCACGACCATCCTGATTCATGATGCAACTCCTCCTGTAAAGGGACTTGTTCCCGCTGTTCCCGCGTGGCGCGAGGGAATTCAGCCCGGTTCACCAGCATGTTGCGGGATGGCGTGGCGTGCTGCAACGAAAATCACCCAAAAATCGCACCGCTGTTGCCCAACTCGCAGGGCGCGGCGCAGAGCGTAAAGACACGATTAAATGCACAAGTCCGCGTATCCGGCCGCTCTCTTGTCGAGCGTCAAAGTGGACCCTGTGGGGGCGGTATAGGACGACAGCCCGCCACAGGCGACAAGCAGACGGCCCTGCGATCGAGTTCGATCGCAGGGCCGCCGCGATGATCGAGGCCAGGGAACTCAGATCGTGTTCCCGGCTGGATGTCTGTTACTCGCCTGCCAGGTCGATCATGGCATCGATCGAGGCGTCCAGCATCTCATCGATGAACGTCGGATTGTGGACACCCTGGCTGCCGTCGTTGGTGTACAGATTCCAGTTCCAGCCGGCCTTGGCCAGTCGATCGTCGACAAAGTCATATAGCTCGCCGGTGTCTTCCCCGCCGCCGTCCAGCACGCGCACGTCGGGAAGTCGTGCCGGTCCTACGACCATGCCATCGGCCAGGGTTACGGTTATTGCCTGTCGCCCGCGAAATTCGCCGAACTCGAGATCAGCGATGGTGGACGCGTCGCTGATGATGTCTTCCTCGCTCACCTGGATGGTGTTACCGGCTTCGGTCAGCTCGGTGATTATCGCCAGGAGACGGCCCTCGATGCGGCCTTGGAGATCATCGGCACGCTGAGTGTACTCGGCCTGCTGGGCGGGCCCGTCGATCGCGTCTCCGTGGCACTCGACACAGATGTCTGCCCCGGCGAAAAAGGTGTGGTTCGTGCCGCCCAGATTGTAGGCCAGCAGGTCGGGCGGCGGCGTCTGCTTCATGTGGCAATCCACACAGGTATCGGCCACGCCGGTGGCGTGGGCGCCGGGTGTTCCGGTGGTCACGAAGTATGCGTTCTCTCCAAACAGCACGTCGGTTTGGGCCGATCCGTGGGGCGCCCGGGCGGCGTCGCCCTCTGCCTTGGTGGCGTCGAAGGTGTCGTCGTTGCGCAAGCCTCGCCTCGAGTTGTGACAGGTCATGCACATAGCGCCGCTGCCGACTTCGGTGGCCGTGAACCCGGCGATGAGCGGTGGAGTGTCGCCGCTTAAGCGCACGGTCGCGTCAGTGTCGTCACCACTGATCGTTCCGACGTCGTGCGGGTCGTGACAGATGACGCAGGTAATCGGGTGAGTCTCATCGGCCGTCCAGGTGACCTCGACGTCTGCCAGTGGGTCGGTCTCCTCGTCATCGTCCAGGAGGATGGGCAGCCAGGCCATGAAACCGTTGCCGGTGTGGCAGCGGGCGCAACTCCCGCTGTCATGCTCGTCGATGGCCAAATCGTAGTTGGCATGCCCGCTGAGTTGCCATTGCTGGAACCGGCCGTGACGGAGTGGCTCGCCGTGGCATACGGCACAGACGTCGGACGAGATGCTGACTCTGGACTCGGCCTGCGTGTGGGCTCCCTCCTGCGGCCCGTGGCAGTTTTCGCATTGGACGTTGGCCAGTTGGGCCGTGGTGGGCATGTTCTCGACCATCGTGTCCCAGTTGCCTTCGTCCGGGTGGAAGTGCGAGCCATCGGTGGTGAACTCTGCCAGGAAAGCGTCGTAATCGGCGGAGTCGTCAAAGCCACCGTTATCCACCTCTGTGTCGAATCCGACGGTGTGGCAATTGAGGCATGCGGTGCTGTAGTGATTGGACGTGTTCAGGTTGTTGGTGAAGATTTCGGCGTGCCCCGACTGGGCCCAGGGAGTGAACATGTCAATGGGCCCGCCTGGCGCGTGGCAGGTGGTGCAAGCCGACGACGCCACGGGTCGACCGTTAACGTCTATGCCGCCCACCATTCCTACCCAGGCTCCGGCTGTAATCTCGAGCGTGACGTTTGCCGGTTCCTCGCCCGTGGTATCAGTGGCGGTAACCGTGTAGGTGCCGGCCATGTCGGGCTCGAAGTAGGGCCCCTGGCTGTCCTCATCCATAAGCGTGGCCGCGGCCCCATCCGGCGTGTCCAACGCCCAGTCGTATGCCTCCTGGGTCTTGCCCCACAGCAGGACGGGAATGCCGACCGGCACGTTACGCAGGCCGGTAGCCGCCTTCCAGGGCAGTTCCGTGTGAATCTCGGCGTTGGTGGTGAACGTCTCGCCGGCGTTGGTGACTACCGTGGCGGTCAGCGTTACCAAGGCGGTCTCTTCCAGGGCAAAGGGGTTGAGGCCGACAACTTGAAAGCGATCCTGTAAGCCACCGGGGAATTCGCCTTCCGGCAGCACGACGTTCTCCGGCAACTCGTCCTCGCCAATCGGCGGTTCGGCCAGCACCTTGAACAGCTCGGCCTTGTACACGGCGGTCTCAGGCAGTGTCACCGTGGCAGTCTCGGTGTTAGCGCCACCGATGGTCACCTCGACGCTGTTGGATTGGGTCCAGGTGATACTCTCGACTTCTGACGCACCGTCGAGAACCTCGGTTGTGGCGGTAGCCGTCACCGTGCCGCCGGGGATTGCGTCGCCCTCCACGCTCGCAGTGAGCACAACAGCAGCAACCGGCGTGAGGGCCACATCGACGGTAGTTGTCTCACCGGCGACCACGGTGGCTGGTTCCGGTTCGGCTGGCGCCTCGAAATTTGCGTGTCCGAAGGTCAGCGCGTACTCACCGGTGGGGACGGTTGCTGAATAAGTGCCGTCTTCGCCCGTGGCGACTTCCAGGCCTTCCACTGCCGGATCGAGAGTTACGGTGACACCGGTCACACCCTCACCGGTGATGCTGTTGGTGACCGTGCCGGCGAGAGTGCCTTCGTTCTCGCCTTCGCCCTCACCTTCTCCCGCCTCTGCCTGGGTGAGTTCCAGTTCGCCGGCGGGAATAGTGATCTCCAGATCACCGTTGCGTAATGCAATCTGCAGGCTCAGGCTTCCGGTGAGCGTCTGGCCCTCCAGCGTACCGGCGAAGGTCACCTCGCCGCCGTCCGTGGGGAAGGTCACCGTGACGTTCTCGCCGTCCACGGTGCTGGTGGCATCGTCCAGGTCCAGGGTGGCCTCTGTGCCCTCCGCGGTCAGGGCGCTGATTTGCGTCAGGTTGCCCTCCTCATCGAAGGTGAAGGTTGCCGTGCCACCGTCTTCCAGGTCCGTTTGCCAGTCACCCGCCAACACCGCCTCGGCGGGGGGCTCGGGCGGTTCACCATCGCCGCCGCCCCCCGTTGTGGGACACCCGGCGCTGAACACCAGCAGGCAGCCCGCCGCGGCAGCCAAGCACGTCGCCATATGCAGTTTGTGACGCATAACGTTCATCGCTTAAGCTCCTCTGAATGTTCGACGCCTTCCATGACGCTCACAGTGTGCGAGCACGGCCCAGCCGGAGATGTTCGCTTGCAGTGTTGACGGAATTACGTGGGTCTGCAAGCATATTCCTTACTATTGGAGCCTATTTCGTGGTGCGACTCGCTGGCTGGCGCGCGGAGTGTTCGCGAGTCCTCGCGGTGGTTCGAGGCTGATCTCCAGCTACCAAGTGGTCGCCGAGCCGCGTGATGACAGGCGGGGCCTGGCGTTGCATACGACGGGGGAGTCGGGTGTATTTCAGCCCAAATGGGCACCACAAGGCGCGTGGTAACTGCGCGGTGCGACGTACTGAAGTGGCGATTCACCGAGCACTCTTAAGGCGCGCGCGTCGGTATCGGCACGGGTCGCACTTAAGTCTGCCGGTGTAGCTAAAATGGGGGGTTGACGCTAGCTGGGCCCAGTGCTATGTACTTCCCACTTGCGTTGATATGCGGATGCCACGGAAGGAGTGCAGCTAGATGGCCAGGAAGGTAAAGACGAAGAACACGGCGGCAAGTACTACAAGTCAGACCGGCCCGACGCCTGAGGCGGAGTCTGCCCCCGATTCCACGAATGCCAAGACGTCTCGTGCCCCGGCTCGCAAGGCGCGTTCTTCGGCGACCAAGACCACATCGAAGTCGGCAACGGCCGTGGCCGAGCCTACGATATCGCAGGGTGCCGTGCCTGAGCCTACGCACGAGCAAATCCAAGCGCGGGCCTACGAGCTGTACCAGGCACGCAAGGGGCAAGGCGGAGATGCCCGAGCCGACTGGCTGGCTGCCGAGCAGGATCTGCGCCGTC
>JANQGB010000491.1 GCA_028277545.1 Phycisphaerae bacterium
GGTCGCCGAAAGGAAGCAGATAGACAAAGACCACTAAGTTCACGAATAGAAAGAGACCAGGGACGAAAATCTCGAAAACGCCTCTGGATCGGCCAACAGATGGAATGTCCATGCCTGGCTCCTCGACGACTTGTGGTTCGACTTCGACTGGATTCTAGACGATGACGAAGTGCCCGCAAACCCCTTTGACAGGCTGGCGGCACGCTTGCCGTCTTTGGAATCGTGGCGTAGAATGCGGAAGACCGCTAATCATAGCGGATTCGGATTCTGGCTGGAGAGCTACATTGCTCGATTATCGTACGTTGGCCAAGCTCATCATTGTGCCCGGGCACGCTGTATACAACGGGAACGCTGCGTCCGACGCACTGTTGGACGAGAGCTGGGTGGGCAGATTTGGATATGCTGGCGAGGGCAGATTGTACCTCGAACACATGCGTACGGGCGTGATCAGGGCAGGCAACGACACAGCGGCCTTGCTCGTTTTTTCTGGAGGTCAGACGCGACTGGAAGCGGGGCCAAAATCCGAAGCCGTGAGTTACTGGGATGCGGTCGAACAACATGGCTGGTTCGGTCACCCCGACGTACAACAACGAGCGGCTGCGGAAGAATATGCCCGAGATTCTCTTGAGAACCTTGAGTTCTCTCTCTTCTTATTTAAGTATCTGATACATAAGGAGCCGTCCAGAGTCGAGGCTTGTGGATACGGTTTCAAGCAGGAACGCTTCGTGTTTCATGCGATGACGCTTGGGATCACAGACTTTCGGTACATTTCAGTAAATGACCCTCCTGACGACGTGCTCCAACGCAAAGCTCTTCCTGGAGAAGAGGAGACACTGAGGCTGTTCAGGGCAAATCCACGAGGCGACGCCGGTGAGCTTCTAGAAAAAAGGTCGGAACGAGATCCTCACGGTCGTGGCAATCCCTACTGCTGAACAGGAATAGAGAGGAAGATTAGGAGAATCATGTATCATCGCGATGATGCTTGATGCGGCCCACGTCGAGGCGAAGATAAGCGGACTGGGAATGATCTTCCCCTTCTATAGCCCTCCAAAGAGCCCGCTATGTGCAAAGAAATGCTCCGCTGTCTTGATCAACCAGCAAGAGGATTAGCGGGGCAGCGGTGACCTAACGGCTGCTGCCGGCGGGTCTCCCGAAGTTCTTCCCCAAAGACCATCATTGCCCGCCCCTAAGTGTTTTAGAGAAAGTCATTTAGGGTGGCAGCGGGCGAGTCTTGACCAGCGACTTCCGGCTCATGAGCCCGTGCATTCTGCTCAGGCCCAGCGTCTCTGATTCCGATAAAACCGGGGATGACGGCCACAGGGACGGCTGAACGGGTATGCGCGGCGCCGGGCGAGACGCTTGCTACGGCGGTTGCCTGCCATGCGCCGCGGACGGGGCCGGCTCGCGAGCCTGGTCGTGCGTTCTTGCCGCGATCGCGGGCTGTGGACGTTGGGCTGCTGATCCTGCTGTCGCTGATCTCCCGCGGCTGGGGGACCTGGTTTGACCATGCCCATTTTGATGAATGGGCGGCGGTCGGGCAGTCCCAGGAGTTGCTGGAGACGGGGCGGATGGACGTCCACATGTACGGCCCCGGGGTGAGCATGTGGGCGGTGCTTCCGGAGTTCGTCTCGCGGGGCCTGGGCCTGGCCGACGCGGGGCGTTATGCCCTGCATCGTATCTGGGAGGGGGTTCTCCCGGGGACGCTCACGGTTGTTCTGCTGTGGTGCATAGCCGGGCGGCTGACGCGGTCGCGGTGGGCGGCGTTTGTGGCCGGCCTGCTGCTGATCTGTTCGTTCGTTCACTTCGAGGCCTCGCACTTCGCCAAGGCGGATATGCTGGCGCTGGCCTTGCTGATGGCCCCGGTTGCGATTGCGGCCAGACGTCAGGGGATGGCGGCGGACGGGGGCGGTGGCCGGTATGTGCCGGCAATCTGGTTTGCCATTATCGTTGGTGCCTTGATCGGGCTGGCGGTCGCCTGCCGGCCCAACATGGCGGTCTTCACACCGGTCTGGATGCTGTACTTCACGTTGACCCTGAAACCGCCGCGATTGGCCGCGTTGGTGCGGTTGTGCGCGGTGTACTGCGTTGCGGCGGCGCTGGCTTGGGGGGCGATGCACGTGCTGTGCCTCCGGGGGGTGGGCTGGTCGGTGCCCCGGCTGATGGCCGACGTGGTTCGCCAGGCGATGGTGGCCAAGTTCACCTACGCTACGCTGTGCGACCGGCCATGGTGGTACTATTTCGCCCCGTTTGGTCATGACTTGCCGGCCCTGGGGGTGGGGCTGCCGATGGTGGCCGCTGCTGTGGCCGGCATTGTGTTCGCTCGCGTTGCCCCGGCGCACCGGGCGCTGTGGCGCCTGCTCGTCGTGCTTACGCTGCTCTACGTCGTCTTCCTGCTGAACGAACGGGTGCGGCTGATCCGCTGGGCGGGGCCGCTGGTGCCGTGGCTGTGCCTGTTCATCGCGGTGCTGTTGCATGGCGTGTACGGGCGGATTGCCTCCGGGGGGCCTGGCCGGTTGGGGCTGGCTCGCGTGGTGGTGGCCGGTGCGGTGGTGCTGCTGATTGCGGCTCCGGTTCGCCAGATGGTCCTGTTCGACCTGTCCGCCGGCCAGTCGCCGACCACCCTGACGGCGGCCAAGGGCTGGATGGACCAGCATCCCGGCGCGAAGTACGGGGTGTTCGGCTGTTTCGGCTGGGGGCCGGTGGAGGGCCGCTATCCCTATCATTATCCCGCCGCCGAGTTCGATCCGGGTTTTGACCGGGCGATGAAGTTGATGGACTGGGTGGGGCGGCTGGCCGGCGTGGAGGCCGACCGGCCGGAGCCGCTGCCGAAGCCCGACCCCGCGGCGATCCTCGGGCCGGTGGAGCTGATGCAGCGGGAGGGGCTGGACTACATCGTGGTCGGCGGCTGGCGGCACGAGTTCCTGGTCCACACGCCCGATGCGTACGCTCACGACGCCGAGATCAAACGACGCCTGCTCGACTTCCATGCTCAAGCCCGGGCCGACCTGAAGCTGTGCGCCAGGTTCGCGCCGGACCATGCCGCCGACTGGGGAATGAGCTTCATGGGGCGGCAGCAGACGCTCGAGGTCTATGCCCTGCCGGGCCCGGCCGCCGGTCCGAGCCCGCCGGGAGACCTGATTGTGGCTGCCCACCCGTAGGAGGCCGGTGCCACATTCTCACCGGCAAGATGCCGGTGCCGCATTCTCACCGGCAGGATGCCGGTGGCACATTTTCACCGGCAGGAGGCCGGTGCTGCATTCTCACCGGCAGGATGCCGGTGCCACATACAGCCTGTGATGCCGGCGCCGAATCTCAGTCGCCGCCCTCCACGCTCTGGTAACGCCTGACCCGCTTCCGTACAATGCCGGCTTGCGCGAGTTGAGGCGCCTGGCAGTGTTTCTAGGAGGCAGTGAGACGTGGCGATTCTGATCGACGAGACGAAGCGAGTTCTGGTGCAGGGTATCACCGGGCGTGAAGGCAAGGCCCGCACGAAGCTGATGCTGGAGTTCGGGACCCAGGTTGTGGCCGGCTGCACGCCGGGCAAGGGCGGCCAGGAAGTTCTGGATGTGCCAGTATTTGACACCATCGAGGAGGCCAAGGAGAACGTCGGCCAGATCGACGTGTCGGTAATCTTCGTGCCGGCCCCGCTGGTCAAGTCGGCGGCCCTGGAGGCCATCGCCACCGGGATAGGCCTGTTGGTGATCGTTCCGGATCGCGTGCCCCTCTATGACGTGATGGAGATTGCCGCGGCAGCGAAGGCGGCGGGTACCCGGTTCGTCGGGCCCAACACGCTGGGCGTGTTGTCCGTAGGACGGGCTGTTCTGGGCATGATCGGGGGGCGGGCCGCGTCGGCCCGGGAATGGTTCAAGCCGGGCCGCACCGGCGTAGCTTCGCGCAGCGGCGGGATGACATCCTCGACCGGCTATTACCTGTCCCAGGCGGGTATCGGTCTGTCCACGCTGGTGCACGTCGGCGGCGACTCGATCATCGGTACACCGCTGCCCGACGTGGTGGAACTCTTCGAGGCCGACGAAGACACTGACTCGGTGGTCATGTTCGGCGAGATTGGCGGCACGCAGGAAGAGCGGGTGGCCGACCTCATCGAGCAGGGCAAGTTCACCAAGCCCCTGGTCGCCTACGTCGGAGGGGCGGCGGCCAAGGAGGGTACGCGATTCAGTCACGCCGGGGCGATCATCGAAGGGGGGCGCGGCACGCATGCGGGCAAGGTCGCCAGGCTGCGGGAGGTCGGGGCCACGGTCGTCGAGTCGTTCGGCGAGTTGCCCGAGACAGCCAAGCGGGTGCTGAACGGCAAGAAGTGATCGACGTGTGCGGGTGGTTCTTCGACGTTCGGGCGTCCGCGCGAACTGAAGTTCGCGGTTCGTTGCGATTTGGTGGTCCGCGCTAAATGAAGTTTGCGGTTCGCTACGATATCGTGGTCCGCGCTAACTGAGGTTTGCGGCTCGTTACGAACTGGCGGTCGACGCGTGCGGGCGGGTCTTCGACGTTCGGGCGTCCGCGCGAACTGAAGTTCGCGGCTCGTTACGATATGTTGGTCCGCGCTAACTGAAGTTCGCGGTTCGTGAAGAACTGGTGGTCGACGCTTGCGGGCGGGTCTTTGACGTTTGGGCGTCCGCGCGAACTAAAGTTCGCGGCTCGTTGCGAACTGGTGGTCCGCGCGAACTGAAGTTCGCGGCTCGTTACGAACTGGCGGGTGACACTTCCCGCTGTCGCTCGTATGAGGGCGCCGCTATCGACGCTCCAATCGTTCGCATTCTTGACGCCAACTTCAACCGGGCCCGCGAGGCGTTGCGGGTCCTGGAGGAATACGCGCGCTTCGTGCTGGAGGACACCGCCCTGGTCGAGTTTGCCAAGGCGATTCGGCACGACCTGCGGTCGGCGCTGGAGCGGGGCGTGCCGGCGGGCTCGGTCCGCTGCCGCGACATTGAAGGCGACGTTGGCCGCTCGGTCGAGGGCGGGGGCGAGTATACGCGGCTGGATTCCGCCGAGGTTGCTGTCGCAGCGGGTAAACGCTTGAGCGAGGCGCTCCGCGTCATCGAGGAGTATGGCAAGGTAGCCAGCGGCGAACTGGCCCGCGAGGTTGAGCAGCTTCGGTACCGCGGTTACGAGCTTGACCGCCGGCTGTCGAGCAGGATCGAGGCTGGCCGCGTATTCGGCCAGGTGCGGTTGTACGTGTTAGTCACGGAGGAGCTGTGTGCTGGTGACTGGCTCGTAGTGGCCGAGGCAGCTCTTGACGGTGGGGCGGACTGTTTGCAGTTGCGCGAAAAGAACCTGCCAGACCGCGAACTGCTGGCCCGGGCTCGCCGCCTGACCGAACTGTGCCGGCAGCGGGGGGCACTCTCGATCGTCAACGATCGGCCGGATGTGGCCTTGGCGGCTGGTGCGGATGGTGTCCACTTGGGGCAGGACGACCTGTTACCCGGTGACGCCCGTCGAATTGTGGGGCCCGGGGCCATCGTCGGGCTGAGTACGCACACGATCGACCAGGTCAGGCTAGCGGCTGAGCAATCACCCGACTACATTGCGGTGGGCCCGATGTTCGACACGACGACCAAGCCGCAGGAGCATATAGCCGGACCGCAGACCCTGTCGGCGGCACGGCGGTTGACCTCGGTACCGCTGGTTGCCATTGGCGGGATCGATGCGGGCAACGTAGCCGAGGTGGCGAGTACCGGCTGCGAGTGCGTATGTGTGTGTGGGGCGGTGATAGCACAGCGCGATCCGGCGGCGTGTGCGGCGCGAATCCGGGAGGCGCTGGTGGCGCCGGGAGCCGAGCAGAGGCGGAGCGGCCATGCCGATTGACGAGCCCCAACTCAAGCGCATGCTGGGCGACCCCTGGTGGCAGCCCGTGCCACCAACGTGTCCGGAGTGTGGCTATAACCTGACCGGCGTTCCCGTCAACCGCTGCCCGGAGTGCGGGCGCGGCTTCCAGTGGAAGGAGCTGGAACAGCGAGCTCGCGAGCTCTCCGTGGAGAGGATGCGGCTCAAGGATGTAAACGAGCTGCCCAAGCTCGGGCTGTGGCTCGGCGGTGGCGGCCTGGTCCTGGCTGGCCTGGGGGCGGCGCTGGGTTTCTCGACCATGCCGCAGACAATCGGTCTGATTCTGGGATTTGTGGCCTTCGGCTTCGGCTTGAGCGTGTTTCGGGCGCGCCGGTTGCCAAGCTGGCTGCTGGAGGAAATGCCGTCGCCGCCCATGTACGCCCGAGGTATTGGCGTGGCGATGCTGGGCCTGCTGACTATTTGCCTGAGCGTCATTCTTTCATGACGGGGCTTGGGCCCCGGTGCGTTGGTGGAGAGAGTTTTGCAGACCTTCTCGCTTCAGTCGGGCTCCAACGGCAACTCGATCTACGTCGAGGCAGGCGACGTGCGTCTACTCTTCGACGCCGGCATCAGCGGGCGGCAGGCCGCCCTGCGCATGGCGACGCACGGGCGGGATATTCGTGACGTTACCGCGATCATCCTCTCGCACGACCACTGGGACCACGTCCGCTGCGCGGGGGTCTTTCACCGGAAGATTGGTGCGCCGGTGTACATGACGCGCACCACGGAGAAGGCCATCTGGCGGAACCTGGGTACGCTGAAGGACGTGCGGTATTTTCGTTCTGGTGAACCGATGCTGTTCGACGGCGTTACCGTGCACACCTTTCGAACTCCGCACGATGCGGCCGACGCCTCCATGTTTGTGGTCGAGCACGAGGGCAAGCGCCTGGGCGTGATGACTGATCTGGGACATCCGTTCGATCGGTTGGCCCGCTTGTTGGGCGAGGTGGACGCGGCCTACCTGGAGAGCAACTACGACCCGGCCATGCTTGAGGAAGGGCCCTACCCGGAGCATCTCAAGGCCCGCATTCGCGGACTTGGCGGGCACCTTTCCAACGCTGATGCGGCGGGGCTGATCCAACGCTGCCAGGCGCGGCGGCCCAAGTGGATTGCCCTGGCTCACCTCAGCCAGCAGAACAACCACCCCGACACCGCGCTGGAAACCCACCGCATGCACCTGGGAACGGAGTACCCGCTGTTCGTGGCCGGCCGCGACGGCGTGTCCCAGGTCCTGCAGGTCTGATCCGTCCCTCCGCCGCTGCCACCGCGCTCGCCGGTGACGCGTCGGCCGGCAGTGCTGCCTTTTGTACCGCAAGTCTCAGCAGGTATTGGGGACTTACCTGTCTTGATGACGCCTCTGTGGCCGATAAACAGGGCGAGGAGACGAGCGCCTGCCAGTCAGGCGCGCTGCCCTTCGGGGTCGAACAGCAGTCTCAGGCGGACAGTGGGCCGGGTCCTGGACTCGCCGTTCCAGCCAGTTTTCGTTTGACGTTCGCCGAAGAGGTGGTAGGCTTGATACTTGAGTTTGGGGCCAGCCC
Source organism: Phycisphaerae bacterium (assembly GCA_028277545.1). Taxonomy (GTDB): domain Bacteria; phylum Planctomycetota; class Phycisphaerae; order UBA1845; family UBA1845; genus JANQGB01. Next base: position 7,377 of record JANQGB010000491.1, read on the forward strand.
TAATTGACTCGGAGCGCGAGACAATGGACGTTGTTGAAGATATTTGTAGCATCGACGACCTTCAACGCAACCCGCAGTCGATCATTTTCAAAGCTCATGAGACACGCCGGCCGATCGTGGTTACTGCCGATGGCAAGCCCGAAGTGATCCTTCTTTCGAAGGAACTCTTCCCCGCCATCAAGGTTGCCTTGGACGCCGCGTGTGAGTTAGCGGTGGCAGACGCTTCCTGATCCTGTCGGGTTTGCCAAAAATCAGTGGTCCAGCAACAGCGCCCAGGGTACCGCCGAGTTCGCTGCGCGCGAAGTGTCAGACTGAGCCAGGAGGCTACTCCGCCACCCAGGCGGCAACCTCGCTGGTCGGCGGATCGAAGTCGTACTCGCAAAGCTGACCCTTGGCGATCCAACGCACCTCGGCGTAATCGACAGCCTGGGCATCTCCTGAACGGCGCCCGCATAGAAAGAAACGATACGCAACTTTGCGACCGCCAGTATCTATCAGCAGCGGCGGCTGGCCGACGTGAATCTCGATGGCCACGCCGGTTCGCTCGACGGTCAGGCGGCGCAGGGCTGCCTCCGGGGATTCACCGACCCGGGCCGGTCCGCCGGGGAACTCCCAGTTTCGGCGTTCCTTTTCGTCCTGCGGCCGGCAGATCAGCACCTTGCCGTCGTGCTCTTCAATGATGCCGGCGACGTAGACTGGATGACCGCGTTCTATCTCGTTTGTCATAGCCGCAGTAGGATACCGGGCGACGATGATGATAGGAAGCGCGATTATTACGCCGGGCGGATCGCATGGCCCGTGAAAGCGAGGCGCGGGTGAAGGTGCTGGCCCTGGAGCCGTATCACGGTGGCAGTCACAAGGCTTTCCTCGACGGGTGGTCGAGCCGTAGCGCTCATCAGTGGACCATCCTCGGCCTGCCACCCTACAAGTGGAAGTGGCGCATGCGTCACGCGGCTGTCACTTTCGCCCGGCAGGTGGAAGAGCTGGTGGCGGCGGGGCGGCGGTGGGATGTGCTGTTCTGCTCCGACATGCTGAACCTGGCCGAGTTCGTGGGGCTGCTGCCGGCGGAGGTGCGCTCCGCGCTGGGCAGCCGGCGGATAGTCTATTTCCACGAGAACCAGTTGACCTACCCTGTCCGGCAGGAGAACGAGCGCGATTACCAGTTTGCGTTCACCAACCTGACCAGCGCCCTGGCGGCTGACGAAGTGTGGTTCAACAGTGCGTTTCACAGAGACGCGCTGCTGGAGGCGGCTACGGACCTGCTCAGGCGCATGCCCGACCATCAGCCCCTGGAAATCATTGAAGCTATCCGCCGCAGGTCGCAGGTCCATTGGCCCGGCATCGCCGAGCGCCCGCCACGCGGTGCCCGACGCCCGGGGCCACTGCGGATCCTCTGGGCCGCTCGCTGGGAACACGATAAGAACCCCGAAGCGTTCTTCGAGGCCCTGGGCCAGCTCGAGACGCGCGGGCGCGACTTTCGCGTCAGCGTCATCGGTGAGCAGTTCCGGGACACACCGCCCGTCTTTGACCAGGCCCGGCTGCGGTTTGCCGACCGCATCGACCGCTGGGGGCACCAGCCGAGTCGTGCCGAATACGATGCGGCGCTGGCGGAGGCCGACGTCATTGTTTCGACGGCAAACCACGAGTTCTTTGGGATCAGTGTGGTGGAGGCTATCGCCGCAGGGGCCTTCCCGCTGCTGCCCCGGCGACTCTCCTATCCGGAACTGCTGGCCGACGACCCCCGTCCCGACGACTTTCTCTATGAAGGCACGGCGGGCCAGTTGGCTGGCAGGTTGGATGCTTTGTGCCAGCGCCTAGCTGACGGTGACCTATGGCTGGGGCAGCCTGGGAGAGGTGTTTTGGCGGTGGCTCGTTTCGGGTGGGGGCGGGCGGCGCTGCGCATGGATGATGCACTCGATATGTCGTGGAAACGCTGAAACGGCGAAACGCCGAAACGCCGAAACGCCGAAACGTCAAAACGTCAAAAAGTCAAAAAGTCAAAAAGTCAAAACGGCGAAACGGCAAAATGGCGAAACGGCGACACGGCGACACGGCTAACAGTCAAAACGGCACAACGGCGAACTGGCAAAATGGCAGAGCGTCAGGACTTCAAAACGTCGAGGGCGACGACGCCCCTGTCGGCAGGATAGCGGTGTCGCGTGCTTACTCGCAGAATTCTGGCGCTATCTTGCGGTTGGACGTCCGCGCGGCTCGGTCTCTATTGCAGCTCCAGTCGGGGCAAACTCGGCTTGTAGGGTGCATCTTGATGCACCACTGCACCGGCAGGATGCCGGTGCCACACTTGATGAACCACTGCACCGGCAAGATGCCGGTGCCACACTTGATGAACCACTGCACCGGCAAGATGCCGGTGCCACACTGATACACCGCTGCCCCGGCAGGGCGCCGGTGCCACACTTGATGAACCACTGCACCGGCAAGATGCCGGTGCCACACTGATACACCGCTGCACCGGCAGGATGCCGGTGCCACACTTACTGCAGTCGGAGTCGGAGCATGTTCAGGGCGGTGGCGCAGGTTCGTTCGCGGATGGAGGATCGGGGAAGTTGAGAACCTAGCAGGTAGCGCTTCACCTCGGCGCCGCCGTCCCGGGCCAGGGCTATATAGACCAGACCCACGGGCTTTTCGGGCGTGCCGCCGCCTGGCCCGGCGATGCCGGTCGTGGACAGGACAAAGTCGGCTCCGGTCCGCTCCCGACAGCCCGCGGCCATCTGCCGGGCTACCTCTTCACTGACTGCACCATGGCGCTCGATGAGTAGCGGGTCAACGCCCAGCAGATCGCTCTTGCCTCGGTTGCTGTAGGTGACCAGCCCGCCCAGCAGGTACGCGCTGCTGCCCGGCACGTCGGTCAAGTGCTTGGCCAGCAGGCCACCGGTGCAGGACTCAGCGGTGGCCACCGTGTGCTGGCCTTGGCGCAGCAGATCTCCAACCACCGAGGCAAGTGTTTGATCCTCGGTACCGTAGATCAGCACACCCAGGCGACGACGCAGGTCGGCCTCGTCCTGGGCCAGCAGCGTTTCGGCCGTGGTCTCATCGCGGGCCTCGGTGATGAGGCGGATCGAGATCAGACCCTCCGCTGCGGTTATCCCCACCGTCACCGGTCGCCCGGCAGCCATCAGATCCGCGATCTGGTCGCCGATAGTGGACTCGCCGGCACCGAAGCAGCGGAGCGTTCGAGTCACGATGACCGCCCCTCGGGCCAGCGTTCGCAGGTCCGGAGCGACTGCCTGGCGAAACATCTCCTTCATCTCCCGGGGTACTCCGGGCAGGCAGTAGACCGTGGCCTCGCCCAACCTGGCTCGACAGCCCGGGGCGGTTCCCCAGGGGTTTTCGATGGGAGCGGCACCCTCCGGGAAGCGGGCCTGGCGGGTGTTCGATTCGGCGAATCTTCGCCCCAGGCGGACGAAGAAGGCCCTCACCTGTTCCAGCGAGGCTTGATCGGTTCTCAACGGCACTCCCATGGCGTCGGCCAGGGCCTCCCTGGTGACGTCGTCGTCGGTGGGGCCCAATCCGCCCGTGACCAGGACGATGCCGGCCGAGCCGGCGGCCCGGTCAAGCTCGGCTGCTATGGCCGGCCGGTCGTCGGTGACAGTTACGTGTCTTGTGACCTCTACGCCAAGCCTGGCCAACTCGCCCGCCAACCAGGCGGAATTGGTGTCGAGGGCCAGGCCGCTGGCCAGTTCAGTCCCGATGCTGATGAGTTCCGCTCTCACGATCCGGACAGCGTACCACACCCGGCGGGGTGGTTCTAATAAAGTGGCGTGGCAAAAGCGGTGGTGTTGCCGTCCGGATGTCGATATAGTCGCCAGGTATCACCGACCCGCGGCGCGGGCCGCAGGGGATCAGCGACAACGCCACCTGCTGGAGTATACTCCCATCACTACCCGGTCTTCCCGAACAACCCGACGACGTCGCGAGCATCTACGGTTGCTGTTCACTTGCGTAGGGCGGCGCGTGGAACTGGTGGACGCGTTTCACCGGGCGGCCGACGCGCTGGGGATTCGCCTGACCGTGCATGGGGCCGACCTCAACTGGATGGCGCCGGCCATGCACGTTGTCGATCACCCTCACATCGTGCCGCGGATCAAGACCAAGGGGCACATTCCGTCGCTCCTGCGCCTGGCCGAGGAGAACAGGATCGACGCGGTTATCCCGCTTATCGATTCGGATCTGCTGGCTCTCTCTCGGGCGGTTCGCAGATTTGAGGCCATCGGCACGCGCGTGGTGATCTCGTCGGAGGCCGTCATCCGCACCTGCCAGGACAAGCTGCTGACCTACCAGGCGCTCAAGGAGGCCCGGATTGACACGCCGGCCACCTGGCCCTGGGCCGAAGTGATCCGCAAGAAGCGGCACCGCTTTCCGTACTACATGAAGCCGCGTGAAGGCAGCGCCGGGCTGGGCAACTATCGCATTAACAACCGGGATGAGCTGCACGCCCTGGGGGCCCGCGTACCGGACCCCATCGTCCAGGAGTTCGTCGAGGGCATCGAGCACACCATGGACGTCTACACCGGGTTGGACGGCAGGCCGCGCTGTGCCGTGCCGCGGCGGCGGCTGGAGGTCCGTTCCGGTGAAGTCAGCAAGGGCATGGTGGTCAAGGACGCGGACATCATTGACGTGGGCCGGCACGTGGCTATTACCGTGGGCCAGTTTCGCGGCGTAGTGACCATTCAATGCATGGTAACGCCCGACAGGCGGGTGCGGGTCATCGAGATCAACCCCCGCTTCGGTGGCGGCGCTCCGCTGGCCATCCACGCCGGCGCTGATTTCCCCAAGTGGCTCATGGCGGAACTGCTGGGCCGTAAGCTACGCTTCGACCCCATGGGCTATCGCGACGGCGTCACCATGCTGCGCTATGATCAGTCGGTGTTCGTCGCTGACGTGGCCAACACCACGATGCGGCGCCGCGGGAAACGGTCCTGAGCGTCACCGTGTCGGGGACGCCCGGAGGCGACACGCCGCGGCAGCGCTGTTCGGATTCACGGCTTGGCTGTTTCGCACGCCATCGTGTTTGACCTGGACGATACGCTCTATCCGGAGCGCTCCTTCACGTTCAGCGGGTACCGGGCGGTGGCGGCTGCCTTCGCGGATCGCATCGGGGCCTCGTTCGATCTCTGCAGTCGGATGGGGGAGTTGTTCGACACGCCTGCTCGCGGGCGGGTGTTCGATGTCGTTCTGGCGGAGGCGGGTGTTACCGACGCCGCGGCGCTGGTGCCCGAGATGATCGACGCATTTCGGCGACATCAGCCCGACATTCGCCTGCACCCCGACGCCGATGCCGCCCTGACTCGCCTGCGGGCCGGGCACCGGCTGGGGGTGATCTCGGACGGGCCGCTGGAGATGCAGAGCAACAAGGTGGGGGCGCTGGGCATCGGGCCCCGGGTTGACGAGGTCATCCTGACCGACCGGTGGGGCCGCGAGTTCTGGAAGCCACACCCCCGGGCGTTCGAGCAAATGGCGACCAAGCTGGCGGTTCCTCCTGAGCAGTGCGTCTACGTGGCCGACAACCCGGCCAAGGACTTCGTCGCCCCCAACGCGCTGGGTTGGCGGACCGTCTTCGTCAAACGCCCCGACGGCATCTACGCCGACCGCCAGGCTCCGCCGGGAGGTGAAGCTGGTGCGGTGATCGAGTCGTTGGAGGCGCTGGCCGCCGGCTGAGCGTGGCTCGCCGGGGTCGTGGTCGCCGGCGGAGTCAACTGCTGTCTTGGCAAACAGCTCGATAAGCCCATACACTCCGCATCATGCTGACGATCATCCTTCTGGCGATTTGCGGGCCGATGGCCTTGAGTCTGCTGGCTACCGCGGTGGTGCGGGCGGTGGCGCGGCGGCGGGGGTTCATTGACCGTCCGGGCGGGCACAAGCAACACGACCGGCCGGTGGCCTTGGGTGGTGGCGTCGCCATCATGCTGGCGGTCTGCCTGCCGCTGCTGGCGGCGGGGATGGTGCCGGCGCTTGTCGCCCGCAACGGGGCGCCCGGTTGGCTGCCCGCGATGATGCAGACGCATCACGAAGGGATCGCCGACAAGCTGCCTACCCTGCTGGCGGTTCTGGCCGGGGCGTTGGTGTTGCACGTGGTGGGACTCATCGACGACCTTCGGCCGATGGGGGCGGGGTCCAAGTTCGTGGCCCAGTTCGCTGTCGCCCTGGCGTTGGTGGCGGGGTTTGACGTCCGTTTGCTGGAGTTTCTGCCCGCGCCGGCGTCAATCGGACTGACCGTGTTGTGGGTCGTGCTGATCACCAACGCCTTCAACTTCCTGGACAACATGGACGGCCTGTCGGCGGGTGTGGCGGGGATAGCAGCGGCCATCTTCGCGGCCTCCTCGCTGGTGGCGGGGCAGTTATTCGTGCCGCTGGTGGCGCTGGTGCTGGTCGGTGCGCTGCTCGGCTTCCTGCCTTTCAACTTCTCGCCGGCCAGCATCTTCATGGGCGACTCGGGCAGCATGGTGGTTGGCTATCTGCTGTCGGTGTTGACCATCCTGACTACGTTCTATGATCCGCGCCACGACCTGCAGCCCTTCGGGGTGCTGGTGCCCCTGGTGGTGTTGGCGGTGCCGCTCTACGACGTGGCCAGCGTCTGTTGGCATCGGTTCCGGGCCGGGCAAAGCGTGTTCAAGGGTGATCGGCGGCACTTCTCACACCGGCTGACCCGACGCGGCATGTCAGTGCCCGCAGCGGTGCTGACCATCTACCTGGCCACCGCCACCACCGCCATGTCCGCCCTGATCCTGCCGCGCAGCGATTGGCCGGTAGCCTGCGTGGTGCTGGCCCAGTGCATGTTTGTGGTGTTGATCATCGCCGTACTGGAGCACGCTGGGGACTGACGGCGTGTGGCGGAAAGGCTGAAACTTCGACACGCCGAAACGCCGAAACGCCGAAACGTCAAAAAGTCAAAAAGTCAAAAAGTCAAAACGGCAAAAAGGCAAAACTGCGAAACTGCGAAACTGCGAAACGGCTACATGGCGAGGCGTAGCGGTCTATTCTGCGCTTGGGGTGTTGTTGATCAGTTCGGCTAACTCGGTGCTGCGCCGGCTCTTGGCACGTCGGGTCTTGGCGAGATGCTCCTTCCGGACTCTCTCTTCACCATACTACGGAGAGGTGTCAGATTCGGGCTTTGGGGCGACGGCAGGCGCGTCATGCGTGACGGTTGCAGGGTCTGGCAGCGGCGGCAGGCCTTTACTGGCGCGAACCCAGTTCTGTTGCTTCGGTGGGCTTGTCATTGTCGCCGACGTCACGTGAACGTAGTTGCCGTCCGCCCTGCCCACTACGTGGAACGGGCTCGGCCCCGGCGGAGCGTTGGTGTCAGGGTCGGGGGACGTCACTACCAACCAGAGCCGAGGATGGGTAGTGTAGGGGTCGATCCCATGATACGTGAACACGAAGTCGCCGAGCCGGTGGGCGATCGTGCCCTCGGGCAGATCGGCGGCCGCTTTTGCTGCGGTGACGCCCTGGGTGGCGCTTGACCATAGCTCGAACTGGGCCAGCGTGACGCCGGCGATGTTCACGTCTTCGAGGCGGGTGTTAGTGTTTGGCATGACAAAGGCGTCAGCCTTAAGGTAGCCGTCCGCTATGAGATGGGCTGCGTGAGCGGGTAGTTGACCTTCGTGGTCGTCGGCGTAGTCCCGCAGGCTCCTGGTGATCTGCGCCGCTTCGGCTTGGCCGCCGAGGGCGGAGGTTTGGGACATTACGGAGGTGAATGCCCAGACGT
>JANQGB010000505.1 GCA_028277545.1 Phycisphaerae bacterium
AGACGATGATGGCGAAGCCCCAGTTGGCCACGAACCCGTAGATCCACTGCAGCAGCCAGAACAGCGGCTCGGCGATGAGCCACAGCCAACCGTAGTCGACGGTGCGGTCGAGGTTCGGCGCCACCTCCTTCAGCCGATCCTGGATCTTCGGTCCCGCGTAGAGGGTCAGCCCCACCGTGCCGGACTCGCCCGGGGCCACGCTCACCGGCGGGGTCATGACGCCCAGCACGAAGAGATCGCTGGCGAGCGCCTTCGAGTAGTAATAATTCTTGTCCTTGGCGCCGGGCACCCAGGCACCCGTGAAGTAGTGCTGGATCATGGCGACCCAGCCGCCGACCTCGCTGCGTTTGAGATCCACGTCCCGCATGTCGGAGAAGTCGTACTTCTCGTAGGGATTCTCCGGTCCCGACAGGACGCCGCCGGTATAGGTGTAGGTGCGGAAGAGCCCGCCCTCGGGAGCCACCTCGGATCGCTGGAACTGGCCGTACATGCGCGCCCGGGAGGGCTCCGTGGATCCGTTCTCGATGCGGTAGCGTACGTCGACCGCGTAATCGTCCCGCTTGAACACGTAGGTCTTCGTGACCTTGACGCCGGCATCGTTCTTCCAGTGCAGGTCCACTTCCAGCGTGTCGGCGTCGTCAGCGAGCACATACTCACCCTTCGCGGCAGTGAACGGTGCATGGTGATCCGGCACGGTGGGGGCGCCGTTGCCGTCCGAGCCCCGCAGACCGGACTGCGCCAGATAGATGTTGGGCGGCACATACTCCATCAGCTGGAACGGCGTATCCCGCTGCTCCAGGGAGACGGGATAGTCCAGGAGCGCGAGGCGGCGAATGCCGCCGCCCTTGAGATTGATGTCCACCTCCATGACGTCGGTGCGCACCCGTACCTTCTGGTAGGCGGGGGCGGCGCTCGCCGCGGCCTCGGTCTCGCCGGCGGGCTCGGGCGGTGCGTCGTCGGCGAGGGTCGGCAGGGCCGGCACGTCCTCTTCCACTGCGGGCGCGGCGGTGCCTTCCTCGACGCCGGCCACGGACGGTGACGGTGGCAACGGCTTGGGGCCGTAGTCCTTCTGCCAGGCCTGCCACAGGAGGAATCCCACCACGCAGAGCGCGATGATCAGCAGGGTCCTCAGCTGTTCAATGGCCACGTCGTCAAGGTCTCCTCAGTCCGCGCGTGCCGCCCGGCAACGTGCGCTGACTTTCTCCCAGTGGGACTCGAGGCAGGCGAAGACCCGCGGGGAGTCCTTCTCGAGCAGCCCATGGCGCCCGATCACCACCACGTCGAGTCCGGCGAGCAGATCCTGGTGGTGACGAAAGCTCTCACGAATGAGACGCTTCACGCGATTACGATCCACTGCGCGCTTGATCTGCTTGCGGGAAATCGCGAGCCCCAACCGCGCGGCACTCTCACCGCTCGGCCGCGCCAGTACGGTCAGCGCCTTGCCGCTGGATCTCTGCGGTTGCTGGAAAACGCGTTCGAAGTCCCGGCCGTTCAGCAGACGCATGCGCCGGGTGAATGGCGAACGCTGCCCCCTGTCCACCGACGCATCTCGGAACCGTACTTACGCGGAGAGGCGGGCCCGGCCTTTCGCGCGCCGCGCCTTGATGACCTTGCGGCCGGCCTTGGTCGCCATGCGCGCACGAAAACCGTGGCGCCGCTTACGCTTCAGCCTGCTGGGTTGAAATGGTCTCTTCATCGCGCAGCTCCCGTGGCGCAGATCCGCGAGCCGTGCAAAGTGCCGACTCGCAAAAGGGGCTGAATGCTAACGTCACGTTTCGTTGCCTGTCAATTCTGATGCCCCGTGCTCACCGTTATGGATTAGACCCGACAACCGTTATAAACTCCCTCCCTCTTCTGTATCTCTCCAGCTAGACCATAGGAGGACCGCGGGGGTGGCGACGACTCTGTGGAATAGGTGTCTCGATCGCCTCGAAGGAGAGTTCTCCCCGCAACAGTTCAACACCTGGATTCGACCGCTCCACGCCATCGAAGACGGTGACTCCCTGCGTCTGCTCGCGCCGAATCATTTCGTTCGTGACTGGGTCAACGAGCATCTGCTGAATCGACTCACGGAAGTCCTCGCCCGTCTGCAGAACGGACACGCGTCCAGCGTCGTGGTGCAGACCGGCAGCCGCGAGTTCACCACCGACGCGGCGCCGGCGGAGGCCCGGGAGGAGGCGCGGACGGAGGAGTCGTCTTCGCAGCCTGCGACACGGGCCGGCGCGCGGGGCAAACGCCAGGGCAC
>JANQGB010000517.1 GCA_028277545.1 Phycisphaerae bacterium
CAGATCCTCCCGGCCGGCATACTTGAAGGCCAGCAACAGGTCCCGCAGGGCATCATCAAACGAGCCCACCCGAACCATGCCGGCCACAGACAACGAGCGCCGGCGGCACCAGGAGCAGCGGTCGTCCGCGGCCGCATAGGGCCCGACCGTCGAGCCGCACCGACCGCAGTACCCTTGCCCGAGATTGCCCCGCAGCGCGATCTCGCAGGGCCCACAGAGGCCGTCCGCCTCCAGATCGGCGGCCGTTCCACACGCGGGGCAGGTGCGCGGAAACAGCAGGTCCAGCGCCTCCTCACCGATCCGGGACCAGCGACTCACCACCGTTCTCCAGGCAGATCCGCCCGATAACCGACACGAATATACACGAATTGGGGGGCCTTGTGGCGCCACACTTGCTTGGGTCTCGTTGCCAGCGAGGCTGGCGCGGGTATATTATGCGAATTGGGATTTAGTCGCGTTTCTAACTGTCACCAGCGAGTTTCAACACTGATGATCCGTTTCTGCACTCTCAGTTTGTGCTGCAGCGTCTTGCTTGCGCTGGCCCTGCCTGCCGGCGCCCAGTTCGGCGGGCCGGCCAACGTCAACGTGGCGTCCGTCGAACTGCGGGAGATTCCCTCCAGCATCACCCTGGTAGGCACCGTCGAGCCCCTGACGCGTAGCACCATCGGGGCCGAGATGGCCGGCCTGGTGGAAGCGATGCCGATCCGGCAGGGCGACTTCGTCCGGGCCGGTTACCTGATCTGTAAGCTCAAGGATGACACCACCAGGCTGCAACTGGCCGAGTCGCAGGAGCGACTCAAAGCGCTGCAATCCACGCTGCGCAAATGGGAGTACGAGCAGGAGCGCATCAAGCGTCTCTATGGCCAGGACGACGCAGCCGAGAAAGAGGTCTACGACACCCAGGCTTCATTCGACCTGGCTCGCTACACGGTCGCGCAGCAGGAGGCCGTCATCGACCGGCTGCAGAACGACCTGGAGAAGACTGAGATCCGGGCGCCGTTCTCCGGATTCATCGTCAGCCGCACCACCGAGGTCGGGCAATGGCTGGTGCAGGGCGGTGACGTGGTGGAGATGGTTGATCTGTCCACCGTCCTGGTCCGCGTGGACGTACCGGAGCAGGCGCTGCCGTTCGTGCGTTCGGGTGATGCTGCCTCCGTCAAGCTGGAGGCACTCCAGAGACGCTTCGAAGGTCGCGTTCGCCACATCATGCTGCAGGCCGACGACACGGCCCGGACGTTTCCGGTCGAGATCGCCGTGCCGAATCCAGGTTACGTGGAGGTGGACGGCCAACCAGTCCCGCGGTGGATCGCCCAGCCGCAGGCGGCCCCCTCACCTGGAAGCACTCCCCCGGGCAACAGCCCGGGCGCAGAGCCGGAGAGCCCAGCCGCCACAACGCAGTCGGACCTGCTGGCCGGCGGCATGTTTGCCCGCGTCACCATCAAGGCCGGGCCCACCACGCCCTCGCCATCAGTGCCCAAGGATGCCGTGGTCACCCGTGACGGCATGGACTTCGTGGCCATGGTCGTGCCCGGGCAGGAGGAAGGCAGCCTGATGGCCATCCCTTCACCGGTTACCACCGGTGTGGACATCGGCGACTGGATCGCCATCACCTCGGGCAACCTGGCCCCCGGGATGCAGGTGGTAACCATCGCTCACTGAGCATAGCGTTTTCCGCTTCGGTCGGGACTTGTTTGGCAAGCAATGCCTTGATCTGATCGGGCTCCG
>JANQGB010000665.1 GCA_028277545.1 Phycisphaerae bacterium
TAATGAAATTGACAGCGGTTATTGGAATGTGTGCCATTGCGCTGGTCATGTCGGCGCCGGCGCAGGCCGACATCTTGTACGGCCCGGACCAAATGACCAACGCGGCCGGTTGGGGCAGCAACATCGGTGGCGACGGAGATGTGGGCATCACCTTCGCCTACGACTACAGCGCCGATGGCATCCCGGAGGCGCCAAATTCCTCAGTGGGCGACCAGGCGCAGCTCGGCCTGAAGATGGAGGCCAACAACGGCGACGGAACCGGGGCGGCGGCCTACTTCACGGCCTATCCGCTGGGCCAGAACTTCAGCGGCATCCACCAGTTGCGGTTCGATGCCTGGATGAACTTCGAGATCGGCGGCTCGGGTACAACCGAGTTCCTCGGCGGCGGCGTGGGCTACGATGGCGTGACCGCCGACATTGCCAGCGGCGCGCAGGCCATGGCCACCGGCGAGGGGGGCTCGAGCAACGACTGGCGGGCGTTTAAGTCGCCGCCGCAGTTCTTCATCCCCGATGCGGACATGGCCGCCGGTACGCACCAGGGCTCCGACCCGTACTATGCCGACTTCCTGCCGGCCGTTGCTCCGCCGGCGGCACAGGGGCAGGCCGGCGTCGGGGTAGCCGGCTCGCCGAGTTTCCAGTGGATCACCTGGGTGTTTACGTCGATCAACACGCCCGGAGGCGTCAACCGCGTGATGGTGGACATTGAGAAGCCGGACAGCAGCACGCTGCGCATCGTAGACATTGACTGCAATGACACGTCGGACGGTTCCAGCGGGTGTGATAGCGAGGGCAACATCTCGCTCTTCTATGCCGACTTCTTCAGCTCGGTCAGCCCACGTCCTGATCTGACGTTCGGCCTGGTCGACAATGTGGTCGTCAGCGACGTTCCCGAGCCGGGCACGCTGGCCCTGCTGGGTCTCGGGGCTTTGGCTCTCGTGCGGCGACGTCGCTAGCAACAGCAGCAAGTCAGTGCTCATTCAAGCGGCCCGTTCTCTGAACGTGCGTCCATGTTCCGTTGGAGGCACGTAGAGAGCGGGCCGCTTCAGCATTCCTCGCAGTGGCCAAGAGATCGATCGCACGACGCGCGGGGTGTCCATAATAGAGAGTCCACCTCTTACAGACGGCGCAGGCACGGGTCGGCAGCATACTGGGTCAAGGCCGTGACGCACAACATGGTTGACCTGACACGCAATCCAGCCATGAGGAACGCGGATCCTTCGCGATATCCTGTAATCTGAAATCCGTCCGCCGTGTGGCTGCGACGAAACGCAGCAGCTTCTACGCGAGGCTATTACGGTCGATACTGCCGGGCGCCAGAGCGGCGGACCGACTGGCAGGTCCCCCGCCATGAACGCATGTTGTGCCGCGGACCCGCTCAACCGCCATCAGGGCAGGAGGATCCCCATAGGATCTGGATCGCTGCAAAGTCTCTCAAGTCGACGACAAAGTCGCCGTTCAAGTCCGCAGGGCAGTCGTCGCATGAGCCCCACGTAGCGAGCATGATAGCCAGATCACCCTGCGACACACTGCCGTCATCGTCGATGTCGGCGGCGCAGACGGACAGCAGGTGCTCGACTTCGGCTGCGCGCCAGGCGGCCAGTTGGTCCCACGGGCCGTTGAGCACCAGGTCATCAAAATCGATTCCCTGGCTGTCGAAGTGTGCCCGCTCGCCGGGGTATTCGCAGCCGACCAGCCAGTCGGCAGGCTTGCGCAGCGCTGAAGGGATGCCGTCGGGATCGGCATGGCAGTACATCTCGTCGGCCATGCCGGCCGGACGCGGCTTGTCCGGGGCGTTGATGAAGGCGGCGATGTCCAGGGCGTCCTGGTCGCTGAGTGTTTCGGGGTCACCGTAAGGCATGTGCTTCTGAACGTAGGCGGCCAGCACGGGCGTGCGGTAGAACGCGGCCCCACGCGAGTAGCCATCCACAATGCCCCAGAGGGCGGGAATGCGCGGCCGCTCTTCGCCGAGCCGATACTCGCCCGCGCCGAGGCCATCTTCATCGTGGCAGTCGGCGCACTGGTCGGCGTACAGGGTAGCCCCGCGCGGTGGATCGGCCCGCATTGCGGCCACCCCATCGATCGCGGGCAGCCGCGGGCCCGCTTGCGGTGGCAGCAGAGTCCAGTCCTGCCTGGCGGCCGGATCGACGAGGCCGTCTGCCACCCATTCGATGTAGCTGACCAGCGCCAGCATCACCGGGTCATCCTTGGCCGGGGCGCGCTCGGCGTTCATGCAGTTACGAAAGCAGTCGATGATCGAATCTTCCAGGTCGCGGTGGTACCCCAGCGGCCGGAAGTACGGGCCCAGGCCCGTGGCCGGGTCGGGCTGGTACTTGCTGGGCGACTGGTAGACCGGGGAGCCGAACGGAACGTGCCCGCCCGTGAAGTGGCAGCTTGAGCAGGCCGTCACGGTGGTTACGTAGGGTTCGCCGGTATCCGGGTAGGTGGTGTCTCCATCCGGCCCGAGGTTCTGACTGGTGAGATGCATGTACTCGTAGCCGAGGAACACGTCGGGTGGAGCGGTGTCGATGTCACGACACTGGAACCAGGAGCTCATCGCGTCGCAATCGGGCTCGACGAGGTCGTGGCCTTCGAACCGCAGGTCGTCGGCGATCACCAAACACACCGCTGATCCGATCACAACACATAGCGCGGCTGCAAACTGCTTGGACATGTCCGGTCCTCCAAGAAACTGACACTGCTCCTCACGCACTGCCTCTGCCCCCCACAAGGGCCAATCCCGTGCCGGAATCTGGTGTGGTACGCTCGCGACTGCGATACATCCGTCCTGAAGGGGCCGAAAAGCACGATTACGCCGGAGACTTGGCGCGGATGCCCTCTTGGTGACCGGCGCCAGAGGTCACGTCATAACGCGGTTTCCGCGACTTTTCGTGGCGCTGGCGCGATATTTCGTGGAGCCTGTGGGTGACCGGGCGTGCCGTGCAGAGTTCAGGTGTTCCGACGGGTGCGAGTCCGAGCCCGGTAAAGGTCGTACCGTCCGCACAGTTGTCCGAGAGAGCTGTCGTAGGCCCGCGAATCCCTGGACCAGGTAACCGGAGACGGTCCTGCCGAGCTACTCTATCCGAATGATGCGGCAGGCCTGGTAGGTTTGACCGAACATATCGGTGGTGCGCACCTCTATGACGCGCGTTCCCGGTTCGGCGTGGTCGGGCAAATGGCCTACCCAGAGATGAGACGACTCCTGGGGTTCAGGGAGTTTGCCGGCGGGACCGAACGGTCCGCTCTCGCGCTCTATGGCGGCCTGATAGTAGGGGTCTACGCGCCCCTCGCGCTTCATGTCGATCC
>JANQGB010001007.1 GCA_028277545.1 Phycisphaerae bacterium
GTGTGGAGGGCCGGGCGGAGGTCACCGCAATGGTGGCGGCCATGAAGCACGAGCGCCGCACGAGTCCGGAACTGGGCGGTTTGCCCGACCAGTTGGGCGACAGCGACGATCCGGTGCGGCAGACCAACATCCGCGAGACACGCCGGACGTACAACCGGGCGGTCAAGGTCCCCACCAGGCTGGTCAAAGAGATCGCCCACACATCCTCCTTGGCCAAGGACAGTTGGGCCAGTGCCCGGGCGGATTCAGACTTCGGCACTTTTGCCCCCCTGCTGTCCAAGCTGCTGGACCTTCGCCGTGAAGAGGCGGAGTGCATTGGCTATGACGACAAACTCTACGACGCCTTGCTGGACGAGTACGAGCCCGGGGCCTCGACGGCCGAGGTGGCCGCCGTGTTCGCCGAGTTGCGTGGCCGACTGGTGCCGCTTGTGCGGGCAATCGCCGATGCGTCGTCCCGGCCCGACTTCTCGATCCTCAAGCGCAGCTATCCCCGGGCGGGGCAGCAGGAAATGGCCTTGAAGTTCGCAGCCGAGATGGGGTTCGACTTCGAGGCCGGACGGCTGGACGTCTCCGTCCATCCGTTCTGCACCTCGATGAGCAGTCAGGACGTTCGGATCACCACCCGCTACGACGAGAACTTCCTGCCGGCCGCGGTGTTCGGCGTCATGCACGAGGCGGGACACGGTCTGTATGAGCAGGGGCTGGACCCCGAGCATCGTTTCACGCCCATGGGTGCCTTCGTGTCCCTGGGCGTTCACGAGTCGCAGTCACGCATGTGGGAGAACCTCGTAGGGCGCTCCAGACCGTTCTGGCAGCGTCACTTCTCCTGGGCACAAGAGCTGTTCCCCGACTCGCTCGGCAAGGTAACGGTCGATCAGTTCTACGGCGCGATCAACACCGTAGCCCCGTCGTTGATCCGCGTCGAAGCCGACGAGGTCACCTACAACCTGCACATCATAGTGCGGTTCGAGCTGGAGCGTGACCTGCTGGACCGAAAGCTTGCAGTGGCAGACATACCCGAA
Organism: Phycisphaerae bacterium; assembly: GCA_028277545.1. Taxonomy (GTDB): domain Bacteria; phylum Planctomycetota; class Phycisphaerae; order UBA1845; family UBA1845; genus JANQGB01. The sequence goes on from JANQGB010001007.1 coordinate 1,023, forward strand.
GCGTGGAACGCGAAGATGACCGAGTTGGTCGGCATCACCCCACCCAACGATCGCGAGGGCTGCTTGCAGGACATCCACTGGTCCATGGGCATATTCGGCTACTTCCCGACCTATGCCTTGGGCAATCTCTACGCGGCCCAGTTCTTCGCCGCGGCACGCCAGGCCATCCCCGATCTGGACGATCGCATTGGCCGCGGCGACCTGGCCGCCCTGCGCGACTGGCTTCGAGGCAACATCCACCGCCAGGGCATGCGATACCGCCCCGCCGAATTATGCAGACAGGTGACCGGGCAGCCGCTGTCCATCGAGCCGTTTATGGAGTACGCCAACGCCAAGTTCAAGCCCATCTACGGGCTGGCGTAGGACGGGCTCGCAGACTGGACGGAGCGCCCGTACCGGGTGGCGCTCGCGGGGGCGCTGGCCCAAAACGTGAGACCTACGACTGTTGCTCCGCCTGGCCAATCAGGTAACAGAAGATGTGTGCGGGGATCTTGAGGAACTGTGTGTCGACCCCCGAGAACCGTACTACACCAAAGTCTTCGTCGCGCTGAGTGATCCAGTACGCCCGGCCGACACGCTCCGCGCGGCAGTAGAGCGCCAAGCCATCGTTCGCCGCACAGGAGGGGTTTCCACGGTACTTGACCTCCACCGGGATGACGTACTGCGGGCTCTTGATGATAATGTCCACTTCTTTCTTCGTGCGGCTGTCGCGCCAGTAGACAATTTCGGGCGTATCGCGGTAGTGGAACGCATAGAGGTGCCGCAGGACAGTGGTCTCCACAATGGTGCCCATCTCGTCCGGATCGCTCAGGATCTCTTCACCGCGCAGCAGTACCGCGTTTCGCAAAGCTGCGTCTACCAGGTAGTACTTGTAGCGTGCCTTGAGCACCTTCTTCCCGGTTAGTCCCGCAGGCGCCAGCCGGTAGATAAGGTTGGCCTGAATCAGCGCCTCCAGGTAGCGGGCGACGGTGGTCGCGGCAGACCCCAACGCGGAGCCACACGCCTGGACCGAGAACATTCCACCGCTATGGAGACAGAGGTAGATGAACAAGCGTTCCAGGTCGCCCACGTTCCGAACACGGAACAACTCGGCCATATCACGTTTCAGGACGCGATCGATTACGTCTTCGCGCAGCAGTCGCTGGCAGAAGCTGATATCCTGACGCCGGGCGGTCTCAGGAAAACCACCCAAGAGCAGGTAATCGCGGAATGCCGGCATGAGTTGCCTGCACTGCAGGCCCAAGTCAGTCAATTGTTCCGGTGACTGGTTGAACAGGTCAGACGGGCGCAGGGTCGCCGGCACGCGGGGTGGATCAGCGCCGCGTATGCGGATGAACTCGAAGAAGGAGAGCGTCGGGACGGGCACCTCCATCCACCGCCCGACACCGCTTTCGGCCAGTAGATGCCTCTGGGTGACACTTGCCGACCCGGTGGCCACAATACGATAGACCGGCTGGTGATCGACGATATGCTTGATGTGCAGTTCCCAGTCACGACTGTAGTGCACTTCGTCGAGCAGCAGGACCGCAGGCTGTCCCTCCGGATAGATGTTCTCGTGGTATAGCTGCAGGATGTCGGGGAGCGAAACCAGCCGCAGGAACGGGTGATCCAGGCTCAGGTAGAGCACGCTCCTGGCAGGCCGCCCCTCCTCGAGCAGGGCCTCCACCATCTGTTGGAGGATGGTCGTCTTGCCAACACGCCGCGGACCACACAGCAGTACAGCCCGGCGAAACTCCTCGTCGCTGAGAAGGCCCCTGCCGCGGGTGAAAGCCAGCCGGCGGAACTTCGGCACCGACGGCGCCCGCCCGGCCCACCAGGGATTGAAGCCGTATAGTATCCGGACCACCTCTCGGGAGTCGAAGACCTGGGCCATAACGGAGGTAGAATACCATATTATCCGAAAATATCTAGTACGTAATATGCATTTTTGCTGGTATAAAAGTAAGACAGGCGATATTAGGTTGGTTTTTTCCCTCCTGACGGCCAGTGCGCATCATCTCGTGGGCTACGCGGGCAGGCGGTTGCCGTTCGGCCGATAACCGCCGCGAAGGCCTGAAGGCAGTGTTTGCGCGCGAATCACGTGCTGGGTGTTCACCTCACGCGGGCGATGAGTTCCAGCTCGACAGCGGCGTTCAGCGGGAGTTCGGCCACGCCTACGGCGCTGCGGACGTGTTTTCCGGCGTCGCCGAAGACCTTGCCGATGAGGTCGCTGCCGCCGTTGGCGACTTTGGGTTGATCGGTGAAACCGGGAGCGCTGTTGACGAAAACGCACACGCGGACGATCTGCTCGATGCGGTCGAGGCCGCCGGCCAATGCCGCCACGGCGGCTATACCGTTCAGCGCCGCCAGTTCGGTGGCCGCCGCGGCGTCCTCTATGGTGACGTCCGAGCCGACCTTGCCGGTGCAGGTCAATCGGCCGTCGCTCACGGGCAGTTGGCCGCTGGTCAACACGTTGTCACCGTTGCGCAGGGCAGGTACGTAGCTGCCGACCGGCGCGACGACCGCCGGCAGAGTCAGGTTCAGCGAAGCAAGTCGTTCACTGTGAGTCATGGGGGTACTCCGTGTCGTTCGATAGTTGTCCTGAATCGCGCTCAGTTTCGTGATGAGCGCCGTCGTCGTGGTCCGCTGAGTCGCCGGACACGTCTTCCGCGATTTGAGCCCCTGAGGTCGGATCTTCCAGTTCGCCGGGGGATCCGGACTCGCCTTGGTCTGAAGTGGTCTCGGCAACGTCAGCCGGCTCGTCGTCGAGCTCCGTCCTGATAGCGCTTGCGTCCAGTAAATGAACAACAATGGTGCCGAAGGTCTCCTCCTGTTCAACGCGGACCCTCTTCTGGCGAATCAGCTCGAGCAGTGCCAGGAACAGGCCGATCAGCTCGCTCTTGGTGCGCCCCTCGAAGATGTCCTCGAAGCGTTGCGAACCTCCGGACCGTTCGAGCGAGTCGGCGAGGTCGGCCGCATGAAGAGCGATAGGCGTGTCGTCGTAGACGACGTCGTGGGTGCGGGCCCGCCGCCCGGTAGCCTCGAGTAGCTTGTTGAACGCCGCCAACAGGTCCCAGATCTGCACGTCCTCGATGTCGAGTTCCGCGGGGTCGAGCTGCAGGGCGGCCGGGTGGCGCGGGTGCTTGAGGGCCTGCCATTGGGCCGCGGCCCCCAGCGAACGGGCGGCGTCCTTAAAGGCCTTGTACTGCAGGAGTTGGCGGACCAGCTCCGTCCGAGGATCGATAAAGTCCTCTTCTTCGTCGGTAACCGGCGCCCTCGGCAGCAGGGTCCGCGACTTGATCTCCATCAGCGTGGCGGCCATCACCAGGAAGTCGCCCGCCAGGTTAGGATCCATCGCCTCCAGCAGGGTGACGTAGGCAACGTACTGCTGGGTGATCCGGGCGATGGGGATATCGTAGATATCAACCTCCTCGCGCCGGATCAGAAAGAGGAGCAGGTCCAGCGGCCCGTTGTAGACGTCGAGATCAATGCGAAAGGCGCTCAATGCTGCGGTCCTCAGCCGATCGGTCGCAAGCGGCCAGCTACGTTAGCGGCACAGGCGGGTTATATCGCCTGAGTCGTTGCGGGCCAAGGTCACCACTCAGGGCGGGCTGTGGAAGGCAGGCGGGAGGCGCGCCGGGACGTACTGCGGACGTTGTTGAATGCCGGTTGGATCAATCGTCAGTCGAAGTAGCCTGAGCGACTCGCGCCCGCAGACGGTCGCGCGGGGTCAAGCCTGCGGCTGCCGCCAGCGGCCAGGATCCAGCGATCTCAGACTACTCCCTGGCCACCCTGGCTGGAACGAGTTCCCGCAGGCTGACAGCCAAGGAGGCCAGTCCCAGCATAGCGACCATCACAACCAGGAGCACAGCCGTCCCGGTCGAGCCCGGAGGAAAGTGATGCTCCATGAAAGCGGGTGGATGGTCGTACATTCGCATCGCCCAGGGCATGCCGTTAAACAGGGTCTTGCGCAGGTAGTGGCTCACGCTGACGACACACGTGTCCAGCGGCACGTTGCTCAGCACGATTTCGACCAGGATGAAGTAGGCCACCGCGAGGCTCAGGGGTTTGGCCGTGACCAGGCTGATGGCCGTGAAGACCGCCAGAAAGGTCGCTACGCCCAGCGGCGCAACCAGGAGGTAATGCCCCAGATCCTGCCAGGGATGCCAGTCCAGTCCGCCGGAGGCAGCGTTCGCACCTGCCACATCGACACCGACCGCCGCGACGCAGAACACCAGCAGTATGGCTACGTCCGCCAGTACCGACAGCACGATCGCTCCCGCCAGGTAGCGAACCAGCAGCGTCGTGGCCCGGCGCAGTTTGCGTGTCGTAAGGTATACAAAGGTGCCGGCATCGACTTCTGCCCCGACCAGAGACGTGCCGTACAGCAGACAGGCCAGCGGCATGGTCAGCATGAACATGGCCGCCATGAGGGGCACATGGAAACGCATGGCCAGATCTTCCACTCCGTGCACCGGGGCGAAGGTACGGATCAGCAGCACCAGAACGGCCGGCGCTACCAACAACAGCGATACGATCCACAGCTTACGCTGGAGCAGAATCTGACGGACGGTAAACCAGAAAAGCGGGAGCATACTACTTGTACCTCACACCGCAGGAGATTAGTGCCACGCCGCAGGCACACGTGTCTGCCTCGAACACGATTGCCCTGGGCAGGGCGACATTTTGGAACGACTCGGCGCTCCGCGACGGTTCTTCCGGAACTGCGTGTCTCATTCTCTGACTCCGGAGCGCAACTGCCGCGTCTGTCCTTCACTTCCTGTTGGTCAGGTATCCGAACAGTGCCTCCAGGCTCTCGTCCTCAGCGGCAATCTCCTTGGCCTCCAACTCGTGCTTCAGAATCAGCCCGGTCAGGCGATCATAGACTTGGTCCGGCGAGGTAGTCTCGACCAGCAGCAGGTCCGGCGCGGCGAGCCTGAGCCCGCCGACACCGTCAAACCGGGCAAGCTCGGCAGCCAGCCGCCGGGGCTGGTCTACGCGAACACGGATAGTATGCGGGCGATCGTGCAGTTCTCGCCGGACGCTGCGCAGATTGCCCTCGGCCACGATGCGGCCGTGATCGATCATCAGAATCTCGCTGGTCAATGCCTCAACCTCATGCAGCACGTGGCTGGAGAGCAGGATGTCAGCCCCCTCGGCGGCCAGTGAGCGGAACAACTCGGCCAGCTCGTGCCGGGCAACCGGGTCGGCACCGGTGAACGGCTCATCGAGGATCAGGAGTTGGGGCTTGTGCGGCAATGCCTGGGCAATCTTGATGCGCTGACGCATCCCCTTGGAGTACGTGCGGATGGGACGGTCCATGTGCTCGGTCATGCCGGTTCGGGCGATGGCGTCGAGGGACGCACTGGCGGCCGCGGACCGGCTCAGCCCCGAAGCCCGGGCCAGGAAGCGGACAAACTGCCGGCCGGTAAGGTTGTTCCAGAAGAGATCGCCTTCGGGGCAGTAACCGACGCGTGAGAGCACGGCCGGATTGTTCCAGGGGTCCTCGCCCAGAACGCGGAGGGCCCCCGTGCTGGGGCGCAGCTGGCCGGTGGCCAGACCCATCAATGTACTCTTGCCGGCGCCGTTGGGGCCGACCAACCCGGTGATACCGCGGCCGATCGCCGATGTCACGTTGTTGAGTCCGATGACCTCGCCGTACCACTTGGACAGCTTTTCCAGATCAATCACAGACATAGTCACGCTGGTGCAGCAAGGTGCACCGTATAAGTTCAGTTGATTAATTCCAATGCACCCGACAAGCTACTCCTGGTCAACTCCACCTCGTGCCTCAGGCGCTAGGCCCGGCATTCATGCCGGGTCCTGCGAGCCCACGCTGGCTATTGAGCCCGGTTCCAGCCGGCTTCTCGCGGCTTGGGTTTACCCGTCAGCCAAGTCCATGTGCTCCACACGGCCTCTCGTGCTGCGTCCTATGTCTAAAGACCGCCGTCGAGAACCCCGCTGAACCGGGGTCACCCACTCTGCGCTACCGTTCGTCAACCCGGCATAAATGCCGGGCCTAGCGCGTACACGCCGGCCTCACCGCCGGGGTCGTTGTGCCACCCCGCGAAGTCACCGAGCCTCGCTACCGACTCGACCAAACCTCGTCCAAGGTCGCCACGCTTCCTTACCCAATGGCATGAAACCCATGCCATGGTTCACCGAGCGACTAGCAGTTCGCCGCCGACCGCGAGAAGCGGAGTACGTTGCGGTAACACACCGCGCACGCCAGTACAGTTATCACCAACAGCACGATAGCCGGGTATAGCGGTTCGACACTGCTGGTCAGGGGCCGCACGAAGGCCTCGGTCGGCAACGGTGTCTGGCCCCAGGCGGCCTTCATACCAAAGAGCCATTCTGCCACCGTGATTACGTTCTGCTGAAGCGAGATACTCCCCAGGAACCGGGTGGTCTCGGCCGCAGCCACCGTCACGTTCACAACTGACTGGGCTATGGCACTCAAAAGACAGACGGCCAGCCAGCCGACCGCGACATACCGTGAATCAGAGGTCAGGCTGGAGAGAGCCAGTACCAGAATACCTCCAAAGACCATGACCCCCAGGCCGGCAAGAACCAGGTCCGCCGCCAGGGACAGCGTCTGACCCCAGGTTTCCAGCCCTCCGGTGACCAGCACGGCGCCCAGCAACGCCAACAGGTTGGGCACCACCGTCACCAGGGCGATGAAGCCGGCGGCCACCAGCCACTTGCCCAGCAGGTAGGTCAGCGGCGTGATCGGCCGGGCGAAGTAGATGGGCAAGGCCCGGGCCTTGAGATCGTTCGCAATCAGTCCCGGTCCTGTGCGGGCCACGACGACCATCACCCAGAAGAGTTCAATCTTGAAGACCGCCAGGAACACGGTGCGCCAGAGGACAGCGCGGAATTCGCCAATCCTGGCTACGCCACTGAGGTCGACCCCCAGAAAGGTCTGGATGAATCCATAGATGGGCCGCGCGTCGGCAGTGCCGACAATCGTCTCCAAGAGCGACAGCAGATAGAGTACGACGCCGATCCCCAGAATGAAGGCGAAGCCGACCCAGACCAGCCGCTGAGTAGCCGGCCGGGCGTATTCGAGGCGAAGCCCCCTGGCGGCCATGGTCAGCCAGCCGCGCCGGGCGGATTGCCCTCGCCTGCCCGCCCACCGCTGATAGCGATGTCCACTGCCGTTGGCTGCTGCTGAGGTCATCGGTCCTCCTGCTGTCTGAGGGCCGCCAGAAACCGCTCCTCGAGCGAGCTGCGCTGGGGCTGCAGACCGCGCAGGCGGGTATCTGTCTCCGCCGCCGCCTGCAACACCAGATCCTGCCGGCCCGCCTCCGGCAGTTCGATGCCCAAGGCGCCGTCGCTGTGACTGTGGACGGTGACCTGCCGCTCGATCAGCTTGCGGCGAAAGGCCTCGCCCGCCTCGACGCACTCCACGGTGTAGAGGGTCGGATGCGGTTGTCTCATCTCGTCGATCCGCCCCGCGGAGAGCACACGCCCGCCGCCCATGATGATCACCCGCTCGCAGACCCGCTCGACATCCGGCAGCAGGTGGCTGGACAGGAGAATGCTTATCCCCGCCTTACCCAGGTCGGTTATGAGCGAGAGCATCACCTGTCGCCCGTGAGGGTCCATTCCGTTGGTCGGCTCATCGAGAAAGATGAAGTCGGGGTCGTGAACCAAGGCCTGGGCCAACTTGAGGCGCTGCTTCATGCCCGCGGAGTACTGCTCGGCGCGCCGGTAGCGGGCCTCATCGAGATCGACGTAGTCTAGCACTTCGTGCGTGCGCTGCATGGCGGCTGCAAATGACATCCCACCCAGGCGGCCGGCATAGCAAACGTATCCCACGCCGGTCATCCCCGGGATGAGACAGTCGTTCTCGGGTACGAAGCCGACCCTGCGCCGGATGGCGCGCTGCTGGCTGGCCACGTCGAAGCCCAACACGGCAGCCCGGCCGGCGGTGATCGGCGTTTGCCCCAGCAGCACGCTGATCAACGTGCTCTTGCCCGCACCGTTGGGGCCGAGCAGGCCGACGACGCCGGGGCGGACACTGAGATCGACGCCGTCAAGGGCCGCCAGTTCACCGTATCGCTTGGTCAGGTTCTCGCAGGTGATGGTGTCAGTTGTCGTCGCGGAGGGCGGCTGTGCGCGTCCGACGTTGGCCTGTAAAATGTTGTGTTCCTCCTTGGGGCCGGTCCCAGTGCTCTGGAAAAGGCTCCTATCAGGTCAGCCGGACGAAACCCAATCAGCACGGCAGACAACTGTCCGGTCGCCAGACAAGGACGTATTCGTGTCCCGCTGGCGTGTATTCCGGTTGTCGCACGGTGCTCCGCTATGCCCTCCAGAAGACCACGGGGGCTGGTCGATGCAACCCGCACCGTACAGGGTGCGAGACTAAGGGCACACCTGATCTTGTCCCAGCAGGGCTGGTTCTTACACGTTCTCGATGGGACGCGCTGCCGGTCCGCTACTCGCCGGCGACCTGGAGGTGCTTCTCGAAGATCACGAGGTTGTTGCCCGTACCGGCATCATGACGGACACCGACAATCTCGTAGCCACTGCGTATCGCGAGCAGTAGCATGGGGCGGTGCTGGTTATAGGTCTCGAAGCGGGCCATCTCGTAGCCCTGCTCGCGGGCCCACTCGTGCTCCGCCGCCATAAGTTGAGTGGCGATCCCAAGGCGACGGGCGTCGGGCAGGACGGCATATAGCCAGCCGTAATACGTGGTAGGGCGCAGTTCGTACCCACAAGAGAAGCCAACAGGCTTGCCTTCCATTTCGGCCACCATCATCAGCACATTGTGCCGGTATTGCAGGCGGCGATGAAAGTAGGACTCATCGATTGCCGGACGGGCCACCTGGTTGTACATGCCGCACACAAGCCCGTACTCGGCCGGCCCGACGATCTCGATTTTCGCGGTGGCCATTGACGACTCCCCCTGACTAGCCGGCACCTGCACCGGATGCCATCAGGAAGTATCGCAGCCCCGCCAACGTCTGGCAAGCCGGGCCGGGGAGTGGCCTTCAGGAAGGCTGAAACACGGTAATGCCTTGACTCCGGGCCTTCTGCCTCCCAATACTGCCACGGACTCCACCGGGCCACCAAGTCACTAACGGAGAGCATAGTAATGCTGACCAACGCGCGTTATCGCAACCTTGCTCCGGCCAGCATTTGGCTGCTGGCCGCCTCCACGGTGATTGTCGGGTGCGCCGCCGGCGGTGGAGGAGGAGCCGGTGGCGGCGCCGACCAACCCAACGCTGGTGAGTTGGGCGGCCCCTGCACGGCCGACAACACCTGCAAGGGAAGTCTCGCCTGCGACGACACCAGCAACACCTGTGTCGAGGACGGCGACCTGGCCGGCAATGACGCGTCAGAAGAAGGCGCCGGAGGAACCGACGCCGCGAGCGAGGAAGAATCGACTGGAGAATCAGATGGCGGCGGCGAATCGCCGGGCTCGGACGTGGACCCGGACGACACCGGGCCGGCCGATGATCCGCAGCCGGCGCCGGGTGCGGATCAGCCCAACACGGCCGGCACCGATGATGTGCCGGACACCACTCCTGAGGAGCCTGCTCAGGTGGGCGGAGCGGCGGTGCCCGACTTCGGCGCGGTCGACGTCAACG
>JANQGB010001035.1 GCA_028277545.1 Phycisphaerae bacterium
CCGGCGATGCGCAGCACGTCCGGGTCAGCGTCAAAGCCGGTCACCATGGGCCAGGTGCCCGCGAAATCCGTCGTCTCCACGTAACTATGCACTCGGAGGCTCAGTTCGCCGTCGGCCAGCGCGGCCCGGAAAACCTCGACGTCGGCCGGCAGGCTCATGTCGTGCACGCTGGTTATGCCCCAGCGGTTGGCTGCCTCACAGACGGCCTTCAAACCGGTTCGATTGTCCGCGTCGCTCGGCGCCGGTATCAGGTCCCAAAGCAGGTCCATGGCGGACTCTTTGACGATGCCGGTCGGCTCACCTGTCTTCGGATCGCGCTCGATTTCTCCGCCGGGCGGGTCCGCTGGACCGGATCGATCGATGCCCGCCCGTTGCAGGGCACGGGTATTGCACAACGCCTGGTGCAGATCGGCTCTAGTGAGAAAAGCCGGGGTCTCTGGCGTGACCGAATCGATCCATTCCTTATTCGGGTACCTAGGTTCAGGCCAGTGTTCGACCGCATACTGCCCGCCCAGAATCCACTGCCCAGGCGCTCTCTGCCCGGCTGCTTCAGCTACACGCTGAACGAAAGCCTCCCGGCTCGATACCGACCGTAGATCGACGCGCGACAGGTGCAGGCCGGCCATAAGCAGGTGAGTATGACTGTCGGTCAGGCCCGGCAGTACGCGACGCCCACCGGCATCGATCGTAGGCGTGCCTTTGCCGGCCAGACCGCGGACCTCGTCGGTCGTGCCTACTGCTGAAATGTGCGCCCCGGCAATCGCCACGGCTTCGGCGTCCGGCGCCCCGGGCAACCCGGTCCACACGCGACCGTTGAGAATTACCAACGACGCGTCGGAGGTACTGTTGGCTTCAATCATGTATCTCCCCTGCCCGCAATACTCGACAAGATTCAGACCGCGCCCGCAGTATCGTGGGACCGGACTGCCCACGCAAGCGGGCCGGGTGACTGAGGCCGAGGTAAACGCGCTCGTTGACAACGACGCCGGCGGCGGCCTTAATGTGACCGGTAACCAGGGGAGTTCAACATGACATCCAAATCGATGATGCTGGCCACGGGGTTCGTCTGGGCGGCAACCTGCCACGCCTCACAACCACCGGAGGACCGGAGCCTGCAGGACCTGGATCGGCGCTACGCCGCCATTCGTGACAAGAACCAGGCGTATGAGGCAGGCGGCGCAGTAGTCCTGGAGACAGCCTACCGCACGCTGCGCGAGGGCAAGGCCCAGGGCAAGTGGCCGGTCGTCGGGCTCGAGGACCTCTGGGTCGAAGCCATCCAGGAGGGCCGAACGCTGTTCAATGACCCGGCTCGACGATGGGGCAAGACCACGGCCGCCGAAACCAAGGATATGATCGGCCAGACCACCATCGGGCCGTGGCAGATCACCGTCACCAACGTCAGAACCAAGTACGGCCTGCCATACGGCGTCTCGCCGGATTGGGCAGACGCCGACGTATACGCCTTCTGCCGCGATCGGCCTGAAGTCCAGGTCAAGATGATCGCCGACTATATTCAGGAGGCCTACACCAACTACGGCCGGCGCGGGCCGTACGGCATTCAGCGCTACTTCTGGCTGGAGGCCTACGTCCGCGGCTGGATCGGCCAGGGTAAGTGGGACCAGTCGGTGCTGCCCTCGCCACCCGACGGCGACTGGAAGAAACTCACCCCGGAGATGAAGGCCGATACCGGCTTCTACGCCAAGCAGATTCTCCTGGGCTGGCGGGGTAACTCGCGCGGGCTGCTGTACTGGCTGTGGGTGACCGGAGATGTTGAGGGCATACGCGACACGCTGCGTACCTGGCGCGATCAGAAGCGTATGGCCTGGGACGAGGCGGCGAGCGATGCGGTGCTGACGCAGGAACCGGGAAACTACGCCATCTCGCCGGAGGACCTCGCCTATCTCAAGAAGCATCCTGAATGTCACCAGGCGGTCACCCGGTTGGTCGCAGAGGTGCTGGCAGAGAAGCGACAAGACCGCCACCCTATGGCAAAAAGGAGATCCGCCATGGAGATCCAGAGCCCGTCCTTTCGGCCCAACGAGCCCATCCCCAAGCGCTTCACCGGCGACGGGGAGGACA
>JANQGB010001041.1 GCA_028277545.1 Phycisphaerae bacterium
CACGCCCGCCGTTGCGACAACCTGTCCCGGGCCGTCCTTCTTCTCACAACCGGATTGGTTGCGGCTTTGCCCTCGTCCGCGCGAGCCCATGCCGGCCAACACCTGGGACTCAAGATTTCGATCGGCGACCAGGAGGTCGCCTACGAGGTGCTCATCTCGAACGACTTCCTCACCTACTTGATGTCGCACGAGCTCCGTGAACTGGAGGAGGTGTTCGAGGGCGGGCGATCCGCCGTCCTTGATCCCCAACGGCTGCAAACGGCCCGTGAGGCTTTTGAGGTGTTCTTCGATTTGGCTAACCCCGTGACCATCGACGGGGTCCAGGTCGCTCCCATCGTCAAGCTGCTGGAATTCGTACCCGCCACCGACGAAGCCGGCGCCGCCGACCCTGCTCTGCCGCCTGACCTGCGGATGATCCAATCCTATCCGATGAAGGGACGACCCCGGCAAGTCTCCCTGGTCTGGAGCGTTTGCCCTGAGCAGGCTGATGCGCGAGCCGGACTGGAAACGCAACCGTGCCTGGTCGCCGAGCTGGACGCCTATGACGAGAATAGACTGATCTCCTTCACCGAGGAGGAGCCCGAAGTGATCTGGCACGCCCCCCATAAGCCAGTCAAACAGCGGATCATGCCGCCGGTGCTGCCAGCCGAACCAGACGTGGTGTCGATCCCGGTGTTCTCACTGGGCGTGCTGGGTGTCTGGATGGCTAGTTTGCTGGCCCTACGACATGCCCGGGCTCGGCGGCCGGCGCGGTGGCCGGTGTTGCTGTGGTCAGCCGTTTGCATCGGCGCCGCGCTGCTGGGCCGCAACGTTCTCCGTGCTGAGGTCGACGTGCCTTGGAGTAAGACCGTACAGATACCTGCCGAGCAGGAGCTGGCCGAAGTGTTCTCCACGCTGCACCGGAACATCTACCGGGCCTTCGACTACAAGACGGAAAGCGACATCTACGACGCCCTGGCCCTGAGTCTGCACGGCGACCTGCTTGATGAAGTCTACAACGAGGTATATCAAAGCCTGATCATGCGTGATCATGGCGGGGCGGTGGCGCGGGTGGAGTCCGTGGACATCCTGGACACCGAGTTGGTTTCCGCCGGTGTGCTGCCGGACTCCGGCGAGCTGACCTTCCTGATGCGCAGCCGTTGGCAGGTGCACGGCCTGGTTTACCACTGGGGACACACTCATCTGCGGACTAACGAATACCGAGCCGCTCACACGGTCAGCCGGCGCGGCAACAATTGGAGGATCACCGGTGTGGACGTTTTGGAGCAGCGGCGAGTTGTCGCCCCGGGGGATGATGAGCCAGCCGGACCTCAGTCGGAGCCTCAAGGGACTGGTCCATGATTGATCTGGATGGGCTGCGCTTCTGCTACGGCAACGGTGGGTTTCGCTTGGAGCTTCCAGCTCTGCACATCACCCGCGGCGAGAAAGTCGCTATCGTCGGGCCCAGCGGTGCCGGCAAGACCACGCTGATCTACCTGATATCCGGCATTCTCGCCCCCCAAGCGGGCGCCATCCGCGTCGATGGTGTAGACCTCACCGGAAAGACTGATCGGCAGCGCCGGGACTTCCGCATATCGCGAATCGGTTTCGTCTTTCAGGAGTTCGAGTTGCTGGACTACCTGACCGTGCGGGACAACATCCTGCTGCCGTATTATCTCAACACCACTTTGCCGCTCGGCCCCCAGGCCCGCCGGGCGGCCGAGTCGCTCGCCGGGGCAATGAAACTGGACGGCAAGCTCAGGCGTTATCCGAAGACCCTGTCGCACGGGGAGCGGCAGCGGGTCGCTATCTGCCGGGCTTTGGTCGCTTCGCCCGCGTTGCTTATCGCCGATGAGCCCACCGGAAATCTCGACCCCGATTCGGCCCGGTCGACCTTGGACCTGCTGTTGAGCGAGGTGGACCGGCGGGGCGCTACCCTGCTCATGGTGACACATAACCACGACTTGCTGGACTCGTTCCAGCGGGTCATTAGTGTGCAGGACTTCGCCCAGGGGGCATCATCGTGAGCCGAGTTCTCCTGCTGGCCTGGCGTTATGTCGCTTATAACAAGGTCAAGACCACAATTCTGACCGTCTGTCTGACGCTGACCATTCTCCTGCCGCTGACGGCTCACTTGCTGATCGAACACTATGGCGAATGGCTGATGGCCCGAGCCCGGGCCACACCGTTAGTGGCCGGAGCCAAGGGAAACCGTTTTGACCTGGTACTGCGGGCGTTGTACTTCGGGTCGGCCGAACTGGATCCCATCAGGATGGCCGAGGTTAGGCGGGTGCGGGACGATGGGCTGGGTACGCCGATCCCGTTGCACCTGGGCTTTACCGCCCGGAAGCACCCGGTCGTGGGGACATCGCTGGAGTACTTCGATTTCCGCCGGCTGGAACTCCGACAGGGAACGCTTCCCCTGCGCCTCGGTCAAGCTGTGCTGGGGGCGAACGTCGCCGCCGAGCTGCAACTGGCCACCGGTGACCATCTGTTCTCTGACCAGCGGAGCCTCTACGACATCACCAAAACTTACCCCTTGAAGATGCAGGTCGTCGGCGTACTGGGGGAAAGCGGCTCGCCGGACGACGACGCGGTCTTCGTGGACATCAAGACCGCCTGGGTGATCGAGGGTATTACCCACGGACATCAGGACGTCATCCGGGCGACCGACAGCGACGTCATCCTGGAACGCCAGGAGGACAACGTGACCACCAGCGAGGGGATCGTCGAGTATAACGAGGTAACTGCCAGCAACCTCGCGTCGTTTCACACCCACGGCGATCCGGACGAGTTGCCGCTGTCGGCGATGATCATTCTGCCGGCGGACCGCAAGTCGGCGACGCTGCTCAAGGCCCGTTACAGCCTTTCCGAGACCAGTTGCCTGCTAGTCCCCGAGGACGTGGTTGCGGAACTGATGGGGCTGGTGTTCAAGGTGAAGCGTGTCTTCGACGCCGGATTCACTCTGATCATCATATCCACGGTCCTCTTCGTCCTGCTGGTGATTCTACTGTCGCAGCGGATTCGCCGGCGGGAGATGGAGACTATTTACAAGATCGGCTGCAGCCGGATGATGGCGTTCTGGCTGCAGGCGGCTGAGTTGGGCTTTGTGTTGCTGATGAGTCTGGCAGCCGCTGCCGGCCTGTCGCTGGCTGCGGTGCTGGCTGCCCCGCACTTGGTGCGGTTGCTGTAGCCGTGAGTATTCAGAGGATTGATCCACCGGCACTGGAGGGTGTCTTGATGTCTCGAGAAGAAGAGAGGCCGACGTTCGGCACCGTGCGTCATCTGGCTGTGATGCTGGCCGTGGGCCTGAGTATGGCTGCCGCGAGCCGGGGTGAGGACCTGGCCCCCCAAACGCCGGCACCAGAGGGAAGACTCAAGATCTACACCACGTTCTATCCGACTACGTATTTCGCCGAACGGATCGGCGCGGGTAGCGTTGCGGTAGTGTGCCCTTGTCCGGCAGGTGTCGACCCGGCTTGGTGGATGCCTGATGACAAGATCGTCCAGGCGTATCAACAGGCTGATCTGATCATCATCAATGGGGCCTCATTCGAGAAATGGCTGGACAAGGTCACGCTCCCCGAGTCGCGTCTGGTGGATACTACTCGACCGCTGGCTGACGAGTTCATCATGCTGTCCGACGCGGTGACTCACAGCCATGGTCCCAGAGGCACACACTCTCATGCCGGGATAGACGGCCACACCTGGCTGGACCCGGTCAACGCCAAGATACAAGCAGGCCAGATCAAAGAGGCCCTGGTCAAGCGTCTCCCCGATCATCGGTCAACATTCGAACAGGGCTATGCTGCCTTGGCCAGCGACCTGGACGCCCTGAACTCTCGCCTGAAGGCATTGACTGCCAACGTGGCCGACCAGACGCTGCTGAACTCTCATCCGGCATACAACTACCTCGCTCGACGTTACGGCTGGCGAGTGAAGTACTTCCATCTGGACCCGGCGACTATGCCGGACAGCGCGACCCTCAGCGAAATTGGAGTGTTCCTTGAGCACCAGCCGGCCAAGTACCTGCTCTGGGAATCAGAGCCCAGCGCGGAGATCGCCGCCAGGCTTCGGGAGGTACACGGCCTGGAGAGCATCGTCTGGTCACCGTGCGAGAGCCTCGAAGCGAAGCGGATCGAAGACGGCGAAGATTTCCTGTCCGTGATGAACGCCAACGTCGATCGCCTGCAGAAGGCGTTGGGCAAGTGAACCGGATGACCGAAGGCGTGGAATGAACCCGTTGCGGCTGACATTCAGGCAGGCTGATCCACCGGAGGAGCCACCGGCAGCACGTCCGTTGCGTCACAGTCCGTGTCGATCATCTGCCTGGAAGGTCCTGGCGCCTGCGTGCGCATTAGCAGCCTGGCTCGTCGCGACCGGGCGCTGCGACGCGGGCGCCAGGACCTTCCAGGCAGATGATCGACACGGACTGTGACGCAACGGACGTGCTGCCGGTGGCTCCTCCGGTG
>JANQGB010001059.1 GCA_028277545.1 Phycisphaerae bacterium
CGCTTCTGGGGCAGGGCTCGCCGGGCATGAACAGCCTGGCTTATGACAGCGCCACCGGACTGCTCTACACCGTCGTCAACGTCCCCGGCGCCGTCGCCGAGTTGCACCGCCTGGACCCGATCAGCCTGACCGCCGAAACGGTTGGCACCCTGCCCGGCATCTTCGAGGTCTCCGGGCTGGCCGCCTTCGACGGAGCCTTCCTGGCCATTGCCGGCACCAACACCCAGCGCCTGATGGAGATAATAATCCTGGAGGGTGACTCGCTGCTGACCACTACAATCGGGCCCCTGCCCTCGACCGGCCTGGAAGGACTGGCCGTCTTCGCCGACCGCGGCCATAACTGACGCAGCACGGCACAGTCCGCATCAGCGCCACCGGATGCGCACACCTGACTGTGGCACCGCTGCCTGCCGCTGAGCATGTGGTACCGGCATCCTGCCGGTGAGTATGTGGCACCGGCATCTTGCCGGTGCAATCATTACCGAGACCCATGCCATACTTCTCGAAGCAGACCTTCACCCGAAACGGTGCATCAAGATGCACCCTACCTGACCGGTCGAAGACGGCATTGGGTTCAGAGCGGCTACGGCACGATGAAGACGTCAGTAGCCGAGGCAGGCACTTCCGTTCCGTCGTAGTCGGTGTTGCTCCCCGCCAGCCACATGTTATCACGGGCAGCGTCCAGCACCGGTGAGGTCCGCCAGTGGACACGCCCGTCGGCATGCAGCACGTTCTGGCCGTAGCCGGCGTGCGAGGTGGAGTTGGTAGTCTTGGGATCCAGATCGGAGTTGAACCTGCCGTCCTCGAACAGCGGGTTGGCATCGGAGATCAGCGGAACGGCCCGGCGGGCCAGGATGGTCAGCCGCATCGGAACGGGCCCGGCAATACGCTGGAGGTCGTAGCTGCAGTTGCGCCGCTCGGGGAAGTCGGTGTTGCGGTCCACATCCTCAGGTGACATCTCCTGGGCACTCTTGCGCGCCTGGCAGACGAAGAGCTTGGGACTCTTGACGTAGCCGCCCCGGAGCACCAGGTACATGTTGCTGCGATTGGTGCGGGCAGGCTTACCGGCAGTCTTCAGCCAGGGCTGGCCCGGCTGCCGGGCTACGGACGGCATCAACCCGGCGTAAGCCTGGGTGTAACTGCTGGTACCCCTGAACAATGAAGCTAGGTTGCCGGCGCAGGCCTGCTGGCGCGACTTGAACCGGGATGAAGAAATGGACGGTACGATGATTCCCACGAAGATGGTGATGCAAGCCGCCAAAGCCACCAACTCGCGCAGCGAGAGTATCGGCCGCCCGCCCCGCCCGCGCTCGGCGTCCGGCGGCAAGGCCGGCGCGGCCCGCTGATCGCCGATGGCTGACGTGGCGGACTGCGCCGCGATGGCGTCGAGAATGTCGTCCACCATGGATGCCGGCGGCGGCGGAGTCGTCCAGGTATCCAGCGGCGCCAACGTTTGGCGCAAGCGCTCCAGCCTGGCGGCCAGGACAGCGTCTCGACCCAGAGCGGCCGCTACGCGGGCAGCCTGGGCCTCATCGCAACGCTCCAACAGAAAATCGAGCAGCGTATCGTCGCTGATCTGTTCGGGCTCTTCCATCTTGCTCAACGTCCGTGCTTCCTTCGCAACGTCGGCTCAGCGTCACAGCGCTGTACGATCGGGCTGGTCCGGCGGTTCGTCGGTCCTTACCGCCCGGCCGACAACAGGCCGAGCAGACCTTGCCCGCCGAGCCTACGTCTCTTCCTCCAACCCCTGCGTGAGGGGATCGCCTTCAACCAGGCCGGCCTCGACGGCAGCCTTGTACTGTCGGCCAAACTGCGCTACCGCCGAATGCAGCCGGCTTTTCACCGTACCCAGGGGGATGTCCAGAATCGCGGCCATCTCCTTGTACGCAAACCGGTGGTAGTAGGACAGCACCAGCGCTTCCCGCAGATGACCCGGCAACTCGTCCATCACGCGCTGGACAGCCTGTCGCTTCTCCTGGTTCTGCAGTCCCTGGTCGACCGGCAACTCCTCATCGGCCAGCAGATCGGCGAACGTCTGGCCGGCGCCGTCGTCCGAACCGATGCGGGCGTCCAGCGGGACCTCTGACTTGCGGGCCCGGCTTCTGAGCCAGTCCCGCGCCTTGTTCGCGGCAATGGTGAACAGCCAGGGCTTGAACCGGCGCGCCTGATCGAAGCTGGACGCGGACAGATGGACCTGCAGAAAGGCCTCCTGGGCCACGTCCTCGGCCGCCGCCGAACTGCTCGTGAAGCGCAGAACGAACTGGAATAGCTCCCGGTTATGCCGGCGGACCAGTTCGGCGAAACTGCCGCCATCACCCGCCACATGGTCAGCCAGTAATCGTTCATCCGTTGGCGCATCCACCACTCCATTGTATCCTTACGCCCCGTTCACGATAGGAGTTCGCTGGCTGGTTGCGCGTTTCTGACGGGCAGCCGCGAGCATTCGGCAGCTTCGATGCCCAGGCTTCGCTCAAGCTTTTGTTTGGCAGGATCTTGCAAGGCTGCGGCTGCCACGGCCGCCGTGGCCGGGGCCGTGTTATGGGCGGTATGCCTGGTCCGCGGAGCCGACGGCGATCCGTCGACGGGAGACGGCCGCGGGCCAGCTTTCACCGTAGAGAATCCCAGGGTGGTAGTCCTCAAGTCCAGGGGCTGGCTGCACCTGTTTGATGGTGACGCGCTGGTCCGCTCGTACCCCATAGCCCTGGGGCATAACCCCGTCGGACCCAAGCGGCTTCTGGCTGACGGCCGGACGCCTGAGGGAGCCTTCCGCATCTGCGAGCGCCGGCTGGCCAGCGAGCATCATCGTTTTCTGGGCATCGATTATCCCGGCGCCGAGGCGGCCCGCTGGGGTCTGGCTGCCGGCCTGCTGACTGACGGCGAAGCTCGGGCCATACAGGAGGCATCGGCCGAGGGCCGCTGCCCACCGTGGGACACGGCGCTCGGCGGCGCCATCGGCATTCACGGCCACGGCAGCAAAGCTGACCACGCGGACCGGAACTGGACCGCCGGCTGCGTAGCGTTGGCCGACGCCCACGTCGAGGAGCTCTTCGACGTGCTCCGACTGGGCGACGTGGTGGAGATCCTCCCGTGACTCTGAGGTGTCAAGCGGGGAACTCATCGGCATGAAACTCCCCACCAGCAATCTGTCGCCCGACTCGTTGGCAGCCCTGGCCGAAGCTTCGGCCGCCATCAACTCGAGCCTGGAATTCGACAAGGTCCTCAACGCCATCGCCGAGAGTGCCGCCGAGGTTCTCAGCGCTGAAGCCAGCAGCGTGTTGCTGCTGGACCAGCGGCGCCGGAAGCTGGTCTTCGTCGCCGCGGTCGGAGATCGCGGCAACGCCCTGGTTGGCGAGGAGTTCGACGCAGAATTGGGCATCGCCGGGCACGTGGCCGCCACAGGTGAACCCGCCATCGCTCCCGACGTACACAAGAACGAGCACTTCTTCGAAGGCATCGACGCCAAGAGCAGTTTTCAGACCCGCGGGCTGATTGCCGCGCCGATGATCCACCAGTCCGAGGTGATCGGCGTGGTGGAGGTCCTCAATCGCAGGGGCGGCGTCAGCTTCGAACGCGGTGACCTCGACCTCCTGCTGGTCTTCGCCAATCTGGCAGCGATCGGGGCCTGCAACGCCCGGGCTCACGAGCAACTGCGGCGCGAGAACCAGGGACTGCGCCAGGCCACCCTCGGCAGCGAGGAGATCATCGGTCAGTCCGGCGCCCTGGCCGGGGCACTGCGACTCTGTGACCGAGTGGCCAACAGCAACGCCACCGTCCTGTTGCTCGGCGAAACTGGGACGGGCAAAGAGGTGACCGCCAGGTACGTCCACAACCAGTCGCCGCGCGCCGACCGGGCCTTCATTGGCCTGAACTGCGCGGCCCTCACTGAGACACTGCTGGAAAGCGAGCTCTTCGGCCACGAGAAGGGAGCCTTCACCGGAGCCACCTCCCAGAAGGTCGGGCGGTTCGAACTGGCGGATGGGGGCACGCTCTTCCTCGACGAGATCGGCGACATAAGTGCTTCGACCCAGGTGAAACTGCTCCGCGTTCTTGAGGAGCGGGAGTTCGTCCGCGTCGGCGGGGTCAAGACGGTGTCTTGCGACGTGCGCATCATCGCCGCTACTAACCGCAACCTTAAAGAAGCCGTCGCCTCGGGATCGTTCCGAGAAGACCTCTTCT
This sequence comes from Phycisphaerae bacterium, assembly GCA_028277545.1. Taxonomy (GTDB): domain Bacteria; phylum Planctomycetota; class Phycisphaerae; order UBA1845; family UBA1845; genus JANQGB01. Next base: position 4,177 of record JANQGB010001059.1, read on the forward strand.
ACCGCCTGAATGTCTTCCCCATCGAAGTGCCCCCGTTGCGGCAGCGCCGCGAGGACATCCCGCCGCTGGCGGAGCACTTCAACCAGCGGGCCAGCGCCGAGATGGGCCGCACAGCGCCAAGACTATCCGGTGCAACCACCGCCATCCTGACCAGTCACAAGTGGCCGGGCAACATCCGTGAACTCCGCAACGTGATCGAGCGCGCGGTGCTGCTTTGTGACGGCGACGAGATTCTCCCGCGCCACCTGCCGCGTGAGATCGTCGGCACCACTGCTGCCACCATCGAGTCGCAGGGCGACTCCAGCCTTTGGGGCTATGAGCGGGCCATGATCATCAAGGCCCTTACGGAGAATGACTGGAACCAGTCCCAGGCGGCCCGCTCCCTGGGCATCAGCCGCGACAACCTGCGCTATCGGGTCAAGAAGTACAAGATCGAAAAGCCGACTTAGCCGGCCATCGGCGGCAATACCGCGGGCACGTTGAACGGCACGCAATCGGCGTGTGCCTGCTACGCCTGAGGCTCAGGCGGCGTCACCGGACCACACCTGTCAGCACGCCGGCACTCAATCGCGCAGCAGGTCTCTGGCGATGACGATTCTCTGTATCTCGCTGGTGCCTTCGTAGATGGTGGTCACGCGGGCGTCGCGGGCGAGTTGCTCGACGCGGAATTCTCTGACGTAGCCACTGCCGCCGTGGACCTGCACGGCGCGGTAGGCTATGCGGTTGGACGCTTCGCTGGCAAAGAGCTTGGCCTTGGCGCTGGCCGCCGGTTCCACCTGGCCGGCATCAACCAGTTCGGCGGCCCGCCAGACCAACTCCCGAGCGGCCGACAACTCCACCGCCGAGTCGGCTATCATGTGCTGTATAGCCTGAAACTCCGCAATCGGCCTGCCGAACTGCTCGCGCTGCTTGGCATAGGAGACCATCTCGTCCAGGCAGGCCTCCGAAATGCCGGTGGCCTGTGCCGCGATCCCAATCCGCCCGCCATCCAGCCCCGCCAGGCAGACCTTCAGCCCGTCGCCCCCTTCGCCCAGCAGATGAGCCTCTGGGACAAACACGTTGTCCAGGCTGATCACGGCGGTCTCGCTGCCCCGAATGCCGGTCTTGCCGTGGATCTTGTCCCGCCCCAGGCCCTGCTCGTTGCCATCAATGATCATTGCGCTGAGACCGTCTTTGCCCGGTCCGGTGCGCACCAGGGTCAGGAACCAACGGGCGTTCATCCCGTTGGTGATCCACATCTTCTCACCCGTCACGCGAAAACCGCCGTCAACGCGCCTGGCTTCGGCGGTCGAGCCGGCGGGATCGCTGCCGGCGCCGGCTTCCGTAAGTGCGAAAGCGCCAAATGACTCGGGCGCACCCCACGAACTGAGCCACTCGCTTCGACGGGGCTCATGGGCGTGGTGTTGCAGGATCTTGCCCACCATGTTGTGAACCGAGAGCGCGACCGCCGCCGAAGGCGACGCATAGGAAATCTCGTGCAGGATATCGGCGTAAGCCCGGTAGCTGCAGCCGAGGCCGCCCAGGTCCTCGGGAACCACCAGGTTCATCATCCCCATCTCGGCGAGTTGGGGCAACATGACGACCATCGACGACTCGTCTTCATCCCAATCACGGTCAGGCTGGATGAGTTCGGCGCGAGCGAAGTCGCGCGTGGCCTCAACTAGCATGGCCTGATCTTCGGTCATGACGA
>JANQGB010001097.1 GCA_028277545.1 Phycisphaerae bacterium
GGACCGGCCCAGCCGGGGCAGGACGAGCCTCTGGCTACTGCCCTGGCAAGTCTGCGCACTGCCAGGGAGGCTTACCAGACCGCGCTCGATCCGTTGCGCAGCCAGGTTCGTCTGGCCATGTCTGATTCGCAGCGCTCGGCCTGGGATTCGTTAGATCGCGAGTCCGGCTGGTCCATGCCCCTGCGTCTGGTGGACCTGAGCACCGGCCAGCGCGTGGCCCTGGGCCAGGCCTGGCGAACCTACCGGCTGAACTACGCCGCGGCCGACACTCCGGCAGAACGCGACGCGGCTGTAACCGCCTGGGAAACCCGCCGGGACACCATCCTGACCGGCGCCCAGCAGGATGTCGTGGACGCCTACCTGGGCTACTGGGTGGCCTCCTCAGAGGCCGTGGGCCAGGCACTGGACCTCGTCCTGCCGGTCGAGGAGGCGTGAGCGCATCGCAGGAGGGGCTGATAGATGCGAGCTTGGGGCGTACGCCGTCCGGAGCAGACCGCGATCGGGTATGCGTAGGCAAGACCATCGCGGTGCGGCGTGCGCCCAGAGCAGTCACAGCAGCCAAGTTGTACCGGCGGACAGGTCCTTGTCCACCGGGTGCCGGAGCAAGGAGGCAAGAGACTCCCGCCATGATGGCTCTTTCCGCTGTGATGCTGCTACTCACCTTCTGTGCCGGTGCGACGGCTCAACCCCGGGACACTGCCGTCAGCGGTGTGGCCGAGATGGTCACCATCGACTACCCCGACGAACTGCCACTGGAGGCCCTGGTGGATTACGTCGGCCAGACGCTCCACGTGCGGGTCCTCTACGGCGACGAACTGAACAACCAGAAGGTCACGCTCCGCCCCGGGACAATCGAACTGCCCAAGGACCGGCTTCTGGACTTGTTGCGCAGCGTGCTCCGGGTACGCGGCCTGGCGTTGGTGCCGGGTGATCTGCCGGGTTACTTCCGAGTCATCCCTATCGAGACCGTCCAGCGCGTCACCGGCGAAATACGCGACGGTCCAGCCGAGGGCGGTGACGAACTCGGGTCGAGTGACCGCATCGTGACCCAGATCCTGCGGCTGCGCTCCGGCGACACCAAGTCCGTCGCCCCCCACGTGCGGTCGTTCATGTCCTCCGCGAAGGGGTCGGTGGTCGAAGTGCCCGAGAAAGGGCTGCTCATCGTGACCGACCGCGAGTCCGCGGTGTCGCGAATAATGCGTCTGGTAGAGGTGATCGACGCTCGGCCGCAGCCGATCACCACCGAGATGGTCGCCGTTCGGAACGCCAATCCCGCGGTGCTGAGCGGGCAGGTGACGCGCATTCTGTCTGACCGGACCAAGGCTGGTGAAGAAGAGCTGGCCGCGGTGTCAGTCACCGCCGGAGTCGTTGCGGATAAACTGGTAGTGACCGGCCCGCAGCAGCAGATGGACGACGTGCTGCAACTCATCGAGCGCTTCGATGTCGCTCCGGCGGCCGGCCAGACCATGCAGACCTACACGCCACGGCATACCTCCGCTAGCCGTATCAAGTCTCTAATCGAGGGCGTGCTACTCAAGGATCCTACCAAGGGTAGCTACGGTGTGAGCCTGTTCGTCGACCAGGCGGCTAACCGGCTATATGTAACCGCGCCTACCGAGTTACACGCGGCCATCGAAGGGCTGCTGATGCGGGAGGACCGACTCTCGCTGGAGTCGTCTCGACCGCTGCGCATCTATCGGCCCTGCAACCGCAAGGCCTCTGAGATTGTCGATACCTTGATCCAACTCCTGGAAGAGTCCACCGTCTCGCTGCTGACCGGACAGACGACCGAAGCAGACTACGCCAGCCTGGAGAGCCCACCAAACCCGGCGCCCAAAGGTCTCGTGCCTCCCAAGCCGCCTGCCGGCGCAACGAATACTAGCGGCGACGAAGCAGACCGGTCTGCCCGGCGGATCGCGGGACCCGACTGGGTGCTCACCGAGGACGAGCACACCAATTCGATCATCGCCATCGGCACGCCGGAGTTCCACACCCAACTGGCCGACCTTATCGAGCAGCTCGACGCCCGTCGCCCTCAGGTGATGATCGAGATGATGTTGGTGGGCGTCACGGTGACCGACTCGGTCAGCCTGGGCGTGGAGATCAAGACCCGGGACATGGACGGCTCGACGCTGGGTCTGCTCTTCTCCGACTTCGGCCTCTCCTCGTTCGACGCGACGACCGGACAGGTCGCCCTGTCGCCTGGTGTGGGTATCAACGGGGCCCTGATGCGGCCCGACGACTTCGCCATAGTGATGCAGGCCCTGGCCACCCACGGCAACAGCCGGGTGCTGGCCACCCCGCGGCTGCTGGTCAGCGACAACAGCGAGGGCACCCTACGCAGCGTGGACGAGGCCCCGTTCACCAGCGTTAACGCCTCGGACACGGTGGCCACTACTTCCTTCGGCGGGTTCGAGTCGGCCGGAACCACGCTGACGGTGACGCCGCACGTGGCAGAAGGCGACTACCTCAGCCTGGAGTACAGCCTGAACTTCAGCAACTTCACCGGCTCCTCCAGTATCACCACCGCTCCACCACCTCGGACCACTAACTCCTTCTCCGGCCAGGTCGAGGTGCCCGACGGTTACACGGTCGTGGTCGGCGGCCTGGTAGTGGAGAACGAGTCCGACTCGGTGGACGAGATTCCCGTGCTGGGCCGTATACCGCTCCTGGGCGCTCTCTTCCAGAACAGCGCCGCCTCCAAGAGCCAGACCCGGGTCTATGCCTTCATCCGACCGGTCGTGTTGCGGGACGATCAGTTCAAGGACCTCAAGTTTATCACCGAGCGTGATCTGGAGGCAGCCGAACTGGTCAACAAGGACTTCCCGCCCGACCGGCTGATGTGGATGCGGTAGCGGGAGGCGCCGATGGAGACAAGACTGGCGAGACCTGCCGACTCTGCAACCGGACAAGAACCTGGCAACGGGCTAGCCACGCTGACAGCCATCGACCCAACCAGCGTATCCATGCGCTACGTGGAACAAGTCCCCATTGGCTTCGCCCGGCGGTTCGGCGTGTTGGGTCTCGACGGTGCCAACGGTGAGTTGCGCGTGGCCACGTCCGGCCTGGAACGCCTCTCCATCCTTGACACCCTGGCGGTCCATCTGGGCCAACCCGTGGTTCCCGTTCTGGCCGACGAGGAGGCCATTGCCGCGGCTATCAACACTGCCTACAGTCAGCAGGACAGTCAAGTCGAGACGGTGATCGACGGGATCGATGACTCGGACAATGAGGAACTGGCCGCCATGCTGACCGGCGGCGACCTGCTGGACAATGACACCGCCGCCCCGGTGGTCAAGCTGGTCAACCTGATTCTCTTCGAGGCGGTCAAGCGGCGGGCCAGTGACGTTCACTTCCAGCCGTTCGAGGACCGCCTGCAGGTGCGGATGCGGATCGACGGCGTGCTCTACGACTACGTACAGCCGCCCAAGGGCCTGCAGGAGGAGATCGTCAGCCGGATCAAGGTAATCGGCCGGATGAACATCGCCGAGAAGCGCCTGGCCCAGGATGGACGGACCACGGTCTCGGTGGGCGATCGAGTGGTTGATCTGCGGATCAGCAGCCTGCCGACCAGCCACGGCGAACGGGTGGTACTACGGCTGCTGGACAAGTCTGCCCGACTCTACCGCTTACCGGAGCTGGGTTTGAGCGCCAGGGATCTGGTGACCTTCCGCCGCCTGATCCAGCGGACCCACGGCATCGTCCTGGTCACCGGGCCGACCGGAAGCGGCAAGAGCACTACCCTCTATGCCGCTTTGCAAGAACTGGACAGCACCGAACTCAACATCCTGACCCTCGAAGACCCCATCGAGTACGAGTTGCCCGGTATCAGCCAGACGCAGGTAGCCACCAGGAAGGGCATGACCTTCGCCACCGGCCTGCGGACAGTACTGCGGCAGGACCCTGACGTGATTATGGTCGGCGAAATCCGGGACGAGGAGACGGCCCGGATGGCCATCCAGAGTTCGCTGACCGGTCACCTGGTCTTCAGTACCCTGCACACCAACGACGCCGCCGGAGCAGTCACCCGGCTGCTGGATCTGGGGATCGAGCCCTACCTGGTGGCCAGCTCTTTGCTGGCAGTTATGGCCCAGCGACTGCTCCGCCAGGTCTGCTCCGAATGCAAGACAATGTCGTTACTGACGGACGAGGACCGGCGACGGCTGGGGATGGCCAACGGCTCATCCGGCCAGCAAGTAGCCCGCGGTGGCGGCTGCGGAGAGTGTTTCGATACCGGCTACCGCGAGCGCACAGGTGTGTTTGAACTTCTGGAAGTTGACGAGTCGATTCGACAGTTGATCGTAGCCCGATCCGACGCGGCTTCTATCAAGGAGGCCGCCCGACAGGCCGGCATGTCCACGCTGCGCGGCGACGCTGTGGCCAAGCTGTTGGACGGGCAGACCAGCGTCGACGAGGTGCTGCGGGTGACCCATGCCGAGAATGTAGGCAATGGGGAATAGCGAGGTACGGCTCTCAGCGAAACGACGTAGGGTAGTGAAGCCGGGAGCCAGGCAGCGAGTGAGCTTGAATTGGCAGCGACCCCAGCGCGGGACTGAGCCTGATGGCGGTTTTTAGCTTCCGAGCCCGAGACGCCGCCGGCGTCCGCAAGACCGGCACACTGACGGCCAACACGGCTGCCGAGGGGCGGCAGGTGCTGCGCGATCGGGCCTGGCGGATAGAACGCTTCGAGTCCGGGTTGGCGCCCAAGCATGGGGAAGCGCAGGCCACACTCTCGGCCTGGCTGGATCGGCTACGCCCCGGGACATCCGCCCGGCGAGCTGACCGGGTGGCTGAGTTCTGCCGCCACCTGGCTCTACTGCTGCGCAGCGGCGTGTCTCTGGCCGAGAGTCTCGACGTGTTGATCAGCCAACAAGGTACTGGCACTACGGGCCGTCGCTGGCAACCGGTGTTGCGCGATCTGCGGGATCGGGTGGCCGGCGGCCAGTCCCTGAGCGAAGCCATGGCGGCCCATCCGCGCTGGTTCGGCTCTGCCTCGGGTGACGTATTGGCGGCGGTTCGCGTGGGCCAGGAGTCGGGCACTTTGGACGAGGCCCTCTCCCAGCTGGCGGGCTATCTCAAGGAGCGACAGACGCTCTCGGCCAGGTTGGCTACCGCCCTGGTCTATCCGGTCATCCTGCTGGCTCTTGGCCTGGCGGTGGTGCTCTTCCTGATGACCTACGTGATCCCGCAGCTACTCACCGTCCTGCAGGCCAGCGGCCGTTCCCTGCCGGTCTCCACGCAGCTACTGAAATCTGGAAGCGACCTGCTGGTGACGCACTGGCCCTGGCTCATGGCAGCGGGCCTGCTAAGTACACTAGGCGTCTCGCTGGCCCTGCGAACGGGCGCCGGGGCCCGAGCCTGTCATCGGGCGCAGGTGAGTCTACCCCTGTTCGGACCGTTACTCCGCAAAATGCTCATCGCCCGCTGCCATGAGCCAGGGCCAGTGCGTC
>JANQGB010001134.1 GCA_028277545.1 Phycisphaerae bacterium
CCGACGCCCGCCAGGTACGAGGTCTTCGTGACCTGGGCCAACGGCGCCAACTGCTACGACGCCCGGCACACCGTCCGTCACTATCACGGCCAGACAGACCTGCTCGTCGATCAGATCTCCAGCGGCGCCCCGGAAGCCCCCAACTACGACCAGTGGATCTCTCTCGGGCAGTATTGGTTCGGTGCCGGGCAAAGCCTGGACAACGCCTCACTCAACATCTCCGAGGAGACCGTGACTGGCCGGCCCAGTCCGACCTGGAACTTCCGGGTGTATGCCGACGCCGTCAAGTGGGTCTTCGTCGAATGGTGGCCTACGGGCGATTACGACAACAATGGCCAGGTGGACCTGGCCGACTTCGCCGAGTTCCCGGACTGCCTGACGGGCCCGGGCGGAGGCTACGCGAACCCCGACTGCCAGGCCTTTGACACCAACCTGGACGGCGACGTGGATTTGCACGACTTCGACGGCTTCCAGCGGGCCTTCGCCGACTAACACACCGGCTCCCTTCACGGGGCGGTTTGGCTGAGAGAAGACCTGACTACGATACGCGCCGAACTGGACCAGAACTCCGCAATTCGCAGCAGGTTACTGTCCTCGGTCATGCCCGGATACGTGGACCGTTGTCGCGGCTCAGGTCACTACTCCGGCATCAGTGACAGCGGATTCAGATACACAGCTATGCTGTCGCTGTATGGGCTGGCGACGGCTATGTCGAGGATTCCATCGCCATCGAAATCTCCCAGAGCGGTGGCTGTTGGACCCACCATTGTCGCGAAGGTCATCTCGCTGCCGAAGGTCCCGTCTCCGTTGTTGAGCAAGATAGAGACGCGGTGTTCGTCGCGCAACGGAAAGGCAAGGTCCACGCTGCCGTCGCCATCAAGATCGTCCAGTGCGAAACTCCACGGGCCGTGGCTGACCATGGTGGTTTCCTGGTCGGCGAAGGTTCCGTCACCGTTGTTGAGGAGGACACCTACGCCTCCGCCGCCGTCGCCGCCCTGCGAGTTGAGCAGATCCACATCGCCATCGTTGTCCAGGTCAGCCGCGGCAACCACGCGTGCGACTTCACCAACATCATTCAACAGCCCAGGCGTGAAGTTGCCCTGGCCGTCTCCCAGTAGGACTCCGCGGCAAAGGTCGCGGGCGTTGGTCGCCGCCAGATCAGCGTTGCCGTCGCCGTCGAAGTCACCCACTGCGACAGTGTCTGGTACCCAATAGGCATCGTACTTGTCAGCCAGAGCCAGCGTACCGTCCCCGTCATTGAGCATCACCGAGAGGGCGTTACCTTCCCTTAGCCCCAGGGCCGCAACCACGTCCAGATCGGCATCGTTGTCTAGGTCGGCCAGAGTGACATAGCTCGGGTAACCCAGGGCCCGGAACGCACCGTGCTCGGTAAACGTGCCGTCGCCATGGCCCAGCATGATGACTACGGCCCTGGTGAGCACCGCGGCCACGAGATCACGCTGATCGTCGTTGTTCACATCTCCCACGGCCACCCAGAAGGCGTGACCCGGTATCCCATAGCTGAGAACGTCGCCGAACGTGCCGTCGCCGTTGTTCAGAAACACCGAGAGGCTTTGCGCGTCTCTGTTGGCGACGACCAGGTCCAGGCTGCCGTTGTTATCGAAGTCGCCCGTGGCCAGCGACTCCGGCGACGGGCTAGCCAGTGCGACGTGGGGCTGCGTGTCCAGAACCACGGGCTCGGATGGTTCAGCGTGATCATCGGGCAGGTGCCCACCGCTGACGTTGAGGCACGAGACCCAGTCCGGATCGCCAAGCGGGTCCTCATCGGGGAGAGGATCGATTCCGAGGTCGGAAGGGTCTATGCCGAGATCGGGCCCCTCCTCCGGGCAATTCACTATTTCCACGGTGTGAACACCGACGTCCGGCTGCCCTGTGTTGTCCGCCTGAGTCGAGTTCTCGTCCCCGCTGGCATCACCAGCTTCGTCCGTTGTCTGGGAACGTCCCGTACTGTCTCGGCCGAGGCAAGCCGAGTTCCACCATGCGAGCGAGGCCACGGTCGTCAGCGCCCCGAGAATGTACAGAGTCTTGCCCCAACGCCGGCAGCCGCGCCCCGCACGTCTGTCAAACAGCGTCAGCGTCAGCAACATCACTCCGACCGGTGCGGCGCCAAGCAGTCGATTGGCCGGCGTTGCGGCGGCGAGCGGAGATCTGTTTGTGTGCCTGGCAGCACTGGCCGTCGTCTCATCATCCTCGGCCTCATCTACGGGCGTCAGCACATACGCCCGAGTGTCGTCTCCATCGTTTCCATTGACCAGGATCTGACCAGCGTCGTTCATGTCTTCAGCCCAGTCGTACAGCACGACGTTGCAACCGTCCGGGAGTGAATCGTTCAGATCGACGAGCAGGTCGTCCAGCCACAGGCGGGCTTTGGTTTCCCCGATCTGTCTACCGGAATTCCCGGCGACCTGGCCAGTGTCGTTAATGCCCCTGGCACCACTACCCTGGCCACCTAATGTCCTGAGATCGATAAGCTCGTCCTCACGCCCGAGCGCGGCGTGGTATGGACCGGGCGGGGGGGCAGCCGTGTGTCTTGGACCCGAATAAAGGTGTTCTCCAGCTATGTCGTACGGCGGTTCGTCAGTTGGCCACACTCCCGAGCCCACCATCTCGCCGGCATTGTTGATTGCCCGGGCGTTCTCAAACTCGGGTAACTCGTCCAGTACGATGGTCACGTCACCGTCCCAGAGGAAATAGCTGTCAGGCGAGAGTCTTCCGATGACATGACCAAGCTCGTTAATATCGACGGGAAGCGCATTCCACCGCGGGTACGAAGGTGCCTCGGTCAGTATCAACTCTCCGTCTTGCCACAGCCCCCACCCACCCCAGGCATAGCCGTCTCCCCCGTCTAAATACTCACTCACGATCCAGTTGACGACCACGCCGGAGTTGTTGATAGCGACCCCTGAGCTTCTGTATTCCAGAGGCATACTGAGATCCCGGAACTCGCCGTCCTGCCAGAGGAAGGCGTGCTCCACTTCGTTCCCGGTCTCGTCCGGTACATCGGACTCGCCGACTACCTGTCCCAGGTCGTTGATATCGTTCGCCCGGCTCTCCCGGCCGCCCATGGTTCCCAGGTGGATCATGGTTCCGTCCCGCCAGAGGAAGGCGTGGGTAGTCTCGTCATCGGTCAGTTCCGACTCGCCGACGACTTCACCGTTTTCGTTGATGGCGAGACCCCAGGTGTACCGCCCTCCCAACGTTCCCAGGTCCGTGATCTCGTAGCGCTGCGCCGCCGCGGGCGTCGCTATCAGCACGCAGCACGCAGCCAGCAAGGGCATACCGATGGAGACTGGCGTAGTTTGTGCAGAAGGCGTGTCAGGATACATGTCCGTACTCCTGAGTGTGTTGGTTGGCCGCCGTCGACCCTGGTCTGGTGATCCTAGTATAACTCCTTGGCGTTCGGAGCCCTAGAGTTAGTGACCGCGTTCATGACTCGCCGCACCTCACCGTCGTCGGTGCCGGCCCCGATGACCGACCCTCATCCAGCACCGCGACCTGGGTGAGTCGGCCCTCCTGAAGACGCAGGGCTGGTCGATAGCCTGGCCGCCGCCCTGGGGCGAGTGAGCCTGGTAATCCTCGCCAACGGCCAGCATTCGGGCAACTGTTCGGCGGATGGAGCCTGACCTACAATTGACAGAGGTCGTGCGAGCGCGGGAGGGTTGCGTGGGGCGGCCGTGTGGGTGGCCGGGCTGGCAAGTCAAAGCTCGGTGACACGATCTGTGCACCAGGCCGCGGGCGGCGCGCGGCCTATCGTGCCACGATCCGGGAATAGGCATGTATTGCGCCAAGTGCGGTCATCGGCTGTTGGATGCGGCTGGGCCGGAATGCCCGGTATGCGGAGATGCTGCGCCGGATGCGCTATCCCCGGCCGCGCCGCAGACTGCCGCGGGCGGATCGGCGCCTGATTGGGCGATGGTGCCCTTCAACGTGCCCTGCGGTCGTTGCGGTGAGAAGCTCAACGGGCTCGCTCAGCCGCAGTGCCCCAAGTGCGATCTGGAACTGGTTTGGGACGACCTTCTGCCGGTCGAGGACATGCACTGCCCGCACTGCGACTACCTCGTATACGGCGCGACACGCGAGCGTTGCACCGAGTGCGGGGCGGTCTTTGCCTGGGACGATGTACTGGGCGCCGCCCAATCGCGGCGTAACTCCCTGTTCGAGCACTTCTGGACGCGGCGGCCGGTGGCCTCGCTGCTGCGTACCTGGTGGCTGGCCGCCATGAAGCCCCGCCGCCTGTGGGCGGAGTTCAGTATTCACGACTCACCCAAGGTGGCCCCGTTATTGGTCTTCATGCTTCTGCAATGGGCGGTCTTCGCCTACGGCTGGGACACCGTTGCCCGCGTGGTGGATCCGGCCATCAACGCCGCCTCCCGCTGGGTCTACGAGCGCGACTGGTTGGATCGGCAATCGTTAACCCCACAACCGCAGTCGTTCACCTACAGCTTTCGCCCGGGGACGGACTTCCTGAAGTTCACGGCCTGCTGGTACGTGCTCACCTTTCTGTCGTTTCAAGCCTTCGTGCAAACCAAGGCCCGCTACCGCATTCGCTGGCGGCAGATCCTGCGGGTTTTCGTGCACGGCACGGCGTTCGTCTCGCTCGCCACAGCGGTGTGGTGCGTGGCCGAGGCGGCGGTCGATGCCAGCCTGTTGGTGAATCCCGGCTGGGGCCGCTTCGTGGCTCGCCTCTATAATCCGCTGGGGCAGGGCACCGCCATCGTGGGCGCCGTGGTAACCTGGGCCCACATCTGGATCGGCTACCATTGCTATCTCAAGACGCCACGAGGCTGGGGCACGGCGGCCATGTGCCTGATTCTCGGCCACCTGCTCACCCAGCTCCTGTGGATCTACATTTAAGAGGAGCAACGGTCCGCCGCTGGAACGCTCACCGTCGCGTCGATCAACAAAGCAAGCGGTTTCACCAACGAGCCGCGGACTGTAAGTCCGCGCGGGCAAGCACAATCGAGCCGCGGACTTCAGTCCGCGCGGATTCTCTTACGGTGTGTAGCGCTCACCCTTGGCGGACGTCCGCGCAAGCTGAAGCTTGCGGCTCGTTCAACCAGAGTCTGGCGGGCCGTACGCAACCGAAACTACCCCCGCAAAGGTTCCGCGACTCTCAAGCGGGTGATAAGTTAGGTGACTGTCTATGGTTAACAGAGTGAAATGAATAACGGCGCCCGCCGCTGAGGAGTGCGTCAGGACGCGTAGGCCGCATCGACGATTCCTGCGCAGAGCTCTTCGTTGCCGAGGAGGTTGCTGTACAGTCGGGCGTGTTGTTCAACGTATCGGCGGGCGCTGAACACTTCGTAAGCCTGGCCGCGTGCCGCCTCCTTCATGCGGGCCAGCAGGTCGCGCTCGTCGAGCAGCGCGGCTATGCGGAGTGCGACCTTGTTAGGGGCGTCGGGCTTCACCAGCAGGCCGTTGTGCCGGTCGGCAATCAATTCAGCCGTCGAATACACGGCGGTGGCGATAACCGGCACGCCGGCAGCCATCGACCAGGCCAGGGCGGTGCTCGAGACGTCTCTCTCCGAGGCGCAGATCATCGCGTCTGCTGCCGAGATCAGATCCTCGAACGGAAAGCTCCGGCCGGGAAACCGAAAGTAGGGTGACAGATTCTGTCGATCGGCCAGCCGGGCGATTCTTGCTTGTTCGCGCGAGGTACCCGGGATAATCAAGCCCACCCGAGGTTCAACGAACGACCGGACCCCGATTGCCCAGTAAGCGGTGAACTGCCCGCCATAGCGGCTGGCCGGCTCCGGCGCAATGAAGACGCGGTCTGCACCTGACAGGTCCAGTTGCCCGCGCAGGTCGCGCCGGCGGGCGGCGTTAATGGTGCCGAAATCTATACCGGGGCGTATCACCGGGCACGCCTCCGGGTCGCATCCCTTCTCGATCAGGCGGCGGCGCACGGTCTGGGTCGAGCAGGCCAAGGCGATACGGTGCGATTCCTGGATCGAGCGCAGCATCCGCACCCGCCGGTCGGAGATGCCCGGGTCGAACTGCTCGACGACGATCGGCGTTGGGGCCGACGCGGCGGCGGCAGTCAAGGCCGCGTCGATTCCCCAGGCGTGGATCAGGTCGATGTGGTGGGCTCTCAGGTGAGTTCGCAGCGCGGGTGCGCCGAGGAAGTGAGCCCCCAACCGTTTGGGCAGCAGGTGAATTCCGTCGCGAGTGCTGGCCAGGTGACGGCGTGTGCGCCCGTCGGTCACGGCGACGCTGCTGTGGTACTGCTCGTCCGGCAGTCGGTCCAGCAACAGTGTTGCCCCGACGCGCTCTTCCCAGCCGGCGTCGTCGTCGAAAAGGTGGAGGACGCGGATCACGGCAGGACTACTCTTCCAGGCGGTGATCGTAGAAGAAGCGAGCCACCTCCTCGGTGATCTTGGCGCTCAACTCACCGGATATCGCTCGCGGCGTCTTCAGCCGCACCACGGTCGCAGCGTCGAGGTCCGTGGTGACGATACGTCCGTCCCGCTCCGCCGGCCAGAGTCGCACCGCCAGCGGGTCCTTCTCCTCCAGTGCGTTGATCACCTTGACCGCGATGGTCATGCGGGCCGCGCTGGAGGCATCCTCGGGGTCCGGATCGCCCAGGTAGTCCCGAACCTGCAGCCAGATCACCTGGTGCGCCTGGGCCAACCGCCCGACCTCACGGCAGCCGCGCTCGTCGAAGTCGTCGTGCTCGCGTCGCAGCCGGACCATTTCCGCCGCGGGAATCACCTCCCGGGCGGCCTTGTTCTGCTTGAGTTGGGTGGCGAGTTGGTTGCTCAGATCGGTGCGCGTGCGCGGTGTGAGCAGTCGCTCTTCGAAGTCGTCCACCAGGATGGCCACCGGCCCGTCCTTGGTGAGCAGAAACTCCGCCTCGACCTTCTGCCCCTGACCGATACCCAGGAAGTAGAGCATCTGCCCCTGACTGTACCCGCAGCCCGAGCAGAGCGCCAGGCCAGTCACCAGAACGACCGCTGCCGGACTGCTAGAGTGCTTCTTCATGCTCGTAGAACTTTCTGGCGGTGACCTCGGCGAACTGCTGATACGACTCCCGGCGGACCAGAGCTTCGCCTTCCGGCGTGTACAGGTGGGGTTGCTCCGGGTAGGTGACCGCTACTTCCTGGAGTTCGAAATACTCCGGTTCGTCGGGGTCGCCGGTCAGATCGTACACCCGCACGGAAGCCCGTATCTTGCCCTGGATGAACTCGGGGGCGTCCGGATCCCGCATCTGGAACTCGAGCAGTTCGAGGTAGACCACCATGTCGGCCCCGAAGTGCTGTCCGACCGCGCGGGCGTCGTGGGCTACCTGGGCGTCTCGTTCGATGAAATCCTCGACCTTACGGGCGTTGACCAGGTGAATGCCGTCGACCTCGCGCCGGAGCTTGTCGCCGATGTAGCTGGCGGTCTCCAGCCGAACATACGGGAAATCGAACAGCGTCTCCGGTTCGGCCCACACCATGACGGCCACTGTCTGGTTCTCCAGTCGGGAGAACTCGGGTGGAACTGTCTTGGTGTCGGGAAGAACGAAGACCAGCGGTAAGAACCAGTTACAGCCGGCCAGGCCGACGAGTGCAACAACGCTACCTTGCACAAGAACTCTGTTCATGGGCGGAACTCACAACACGGGCGGGGGCTATGTTTCCGGCTCTCGCTTTTTGAGCATGGATTTATGATTGCCATCACCAAGCCAAGCCAGGCGCCGCGGCGCTACCACAGTGGTTGCGACGCGGGCAAGGAGCCGTCCGCCAGGCCAGCCACGATTTTGTACGCCCATCCCGCCAGAAGCA
>JANQGB010001155.1 GCA_028277545.1 Phycisphaerae bacterium
CATGGAGCAGGCCAGTTGCATCCCGTAGCAGATTCCCAGTACCGGCACGCCCAGGTCCAGAAGCTCGGGACTGCACCGCGGAGCACCGGCCACGTACACGCTGCCCGGACCTCCCGAGAAGATCAGACCGGTGACGTTGTGCCGGCGCAGTTCCTCAACCGTGACCCGTGTTCCGCACAGAATGCTGTGCACATGGTTCTCGCGCACCCGGCGGGCGATTAGCTGGCTGTATTGACTGCCGAAGTCGATGACGGCGACTGTTTCAGGTGGCATACGAGCTTCCTACCATTGCAGGTGCAGCACGGGGATAAGCAGATCACGTAAGTACCACATGCCCCAAGCGGGAGCGGCGAGCAGTGTGGTCCCGACCAGCGGTACCCAGATCATGCAGAAGAACAGCACTCGTCGGCGGGATCGCACGGGAACTGTGGTAGCCAGTCGGATCAGGCCGAACCACCAGGCCAGTAGCCCGAGCGCTCCGAGCACCGCGGCGGCGGCGAAGAACAGGAGAGCGGGAGGCTGGAACGACCAGCCGGCCAACTCGGCGACTTCGCTGATGGGGGACAGGGCCAGGAGCAGGCCGGCGGGCAGCAACGGCACTGCCCAGGCAGCGCTGTAGCACAGGGCGGCGGTCAGTCTGCCCTGTCCGCGATGCTGCTTGCCAAGCGACGTCTCGACGCCCTTGGCCAGAAAGACGGAGAGCAGTCTGGCCAGGATCGCCGCCCAGATAATTGCCAGCGCCGCGCCGATGCCCCCTTGCAGAGCGTTCCACCAGAGAGCCACCGCCTCTCCGCGCCGGATTCGCCCATCGAGCGACTCGGCGGTGGCCCCGGCCACCGGCAGGCACCCCTTGCCGGTGGGGGTCGAGTGTTCGACCTCGGCTACGCCGGGCAGGGGATCAATCGCGTGCCAGCCGGAGAGCAACAGGCAGCAGACCGCGGAGGTCAGCGCCAGGCGCACAACCGTTGCCCGGGCGAAGCGGCGCGACGCGGCCGACGATCGCATGAGGGCCAGGTGCCCCAGGCGTTCTCGCCCGGCCCCCCAGACCCAGCGACACATGCCCCACCAGGCGCGCCGCCTCGAGGCCGTGGATTGCGCGTAAGGAGACCGATCTTCGCCGGTCACCGGCTCGTCGGCGACCGCGAAGTCGCAAATCGGGCAGCGGCCTGAGGTCAGGTTAACCAGGGGACGCCCGCACGCCGGGCACCGCTCCGGTAGATCGGCTGAGGCTTCCTGCTTTGTGTTCAGCGTCGACATTCTCGACCTGATGCTACCGTAGGTGATGAGGACTGGCGAGCGCAAAAATGCCCTCCCTTCTGTCCGTTCGAGCCTCCGCAGCGACTGGCTTGTGCCCCGTTGACCTGGAGGTTCGGTTGGGCTAACAGGGGCGCATGTCCGTTCGATTCGTGATCGGCCGTGCCGGCGCCGGCAAGACCGCCCATTGCCTCTCAGCCATTCAACGCAGTCTGACAGAGGCACCGGTCCAGGGTGCGGCCTTGCTGTTGCTGGTTCCGGAACAGGCCGCTCTACAGGCGGAACGGGCGGTGATCGCCGACCCCCGGCTGGGCGCCGCCCACCGAGTCACGGTAACTGGCTTTCGGCGGTTGGCCAAGCGCCTGGTCAGCCTTGACGCGGGGCCTGCTGCCCAG
>JANQGB010001160.1 GCA_028277545.1 Phycisphaerae bacterium
AGGTCAACCCGATGAGCTTCCGCTTGGCGGTCTCGGGCGACTCGAGACCCGCCTCCGATCACCGCCGCCCTGTACTGGACCGGCGGACCGGATCGGCCCGTTGGTATACCTGGCGGTTCGGCTGACATCGCGTACCCTGGTTGCGGTGTTGTGACACCGTGGGTCATGGAGCGGCGTTGCCGGAAGCTTCGTCCTCTGGATAGGCGGCCAGGCGAGTCTCGATACCTGACGCCAGGGCCGTGTTGCCCATGTTGCGTGCCAGTTCGAGGGCACGATGAAGTTCACGCTTTGCATCAGCGACTCGCCCGGCCGCGTCGTAAGCGGCGGCCAGGGCGCAGATGGGCTCCGGTGAAGAGTGTCCGGTGAGCACACAGAGTCGGCGGGCGACGCTTATAGCTTCCGCTATCTCGGGCGGCGTGGGATTCGGCTTCGACGACAGTGCCCAGGTCAGACTGTCCAGCGCCGGTGGCCAGTCCGGACGAAGGCGCAGTGTCTCACGAAAGCCGGGCAGAGCCTCCTCGATCCGCCCCTGCTGCTGTAAGGCCCGAGCCAGGTTGTAGTGCAGTTCTGCACTGCGCGGTTCGAGTTCCACCGCCCGTTGATGGTGAACGATGGCCTCCTCCACGCGCCCCAGCCGGGACAGCAGCATGGCCAGGTTGTTGTGTGGAGTGGCATCGTCGGAGGCTAACCTGGCGGCCTCGGTGTAGTGCTGGATAGCCAGGCCGGGGCGATCTGTCACTGAATAGAGGCGACCAAGGTTGTTGCGGTACTCCCAGTTCGCCGGGTCCAGTTCCACGGCAGCGGCAAGATGTTCCCGGGCCTCCACGAGTTGGCCTTGAATCGCCAGGTGCGTTCCCAGGTTGTAGCGCATGGTCGCGCACCCGGGCGTCCGGGCTACCGTATCGCGCAGGAAGGTCCCGTTGTCCTGGAATATGCTCTGGCGTTGCCAGGTGAGTCCGGACAAGGCCGCCACCACAACGGCGGCGAGTATGATCCCTCCCGGTAGTGACATACCGCGACGCTTCCAACCATGGACGGCTGTACCGATCACCAGTGCCAGGATTCCTGGCAGGGCTGCGTACTGGAAGTGGTCGGCGACCAGCGAATACTTCATGAAGGCCATGTTGGCGAAACCCAGCACCGGCAGAAGCATGACCACCGTGTAGCCCAGGCCAGCCAGTCCGGCCCTGCCCCGGCTATGGCGATGCCGCCAGAGGATCAGCAGGCAGGCCACCAGCGCCAGGGTGGGGAGCAGGTCGACCACCGTCACGGGGTCGATCTGCCAGCGCGGGTAGACCATGCTCAGGCCCACGGGCAGCAGCGCCTTGCAGACGTAGAACCAGACCGCCCAGCCGGCGGCGGCCAACCGGGAGACGAATCCCTCGGGCCTGACCACTTCGTCTCCTATGGCCTGGTGGTACTGGAACCAGACCGTCACCAGGCCCAGGATGGCCGACAAGGCGAAGAAGGGAATGCTGGCCACCACCTGCCTTCTATCGACCCGTCCGCGCAGCCACCAGTTGATCCCCAGCAGCACCACCGGCAGCATCACCACGGAGGTCTTGGCCAGCAGGGCCAGCAGAAAGCACGCCAGGGCAGCGACATACATGCGCCGACCGCCGGTGACGGAGTGACGCAGGTACGCCCACAGCGCCAGCAGGAACAAGAGCTGTGACAGCGTGTTCTTCTGCTCGCTGATCCAGGCCACCGAGGCGACGTTGACGGGGTGGACGGCGAACACGGCCGCGCCCAGCCACGCGCCAGGTATGCCCAGGCCGACAAGAACGCGCCATAGCACCAGGCAGCCCGCGGCGTGCAGCAGAACGTTCACCAGGTGGAAGCCCGCCGGATCATTCCCCCACAGCCGCCACTGGATCCAGAAGGAGGTGTAGGTGAGCGGGAAGTAGTCGGTCGATTCGGTCGTCAGCCAGATGCGGCGCAGTCCGTCTGGCGCCTGGACTACGGGATTTCCGGTGATGAGCGTCTCGTCGTCCCAGACGAAGCCCCCGTTCATGGCGGGGGCATAGACCGTCACCGCCAGGCCCAGCAGGATCAGGCCAGCGGCCAAGCGCCTGCGGGCATGCCAGGGGCCCGGTGGGTTGGTGGTTTCTCTGGTCATAAGGTCCGAGCCCGTGCCGGGTGGCCGGGTCGGAACGGCGCCGGCGCCAACGCTGCCGGATGGGCCATCAATAAAAGATCGTCATGATCAAGTGGGGGTCTTTCTGTTTGCCCTCAAACACGCCGATGGTCGACGTGGCGAACTTAATGCCGATCTTCGGATCGCTGTCCACCCAGGTGTTGATCTGGTCGTTCATGTAGGCGACCGCCCCGTCGTTCAACTTGGAATGAAACGTGCGGCAGCGCATGGCGGTGGGGGAGGTCGGCTCCAGCATGCGGTTGTACTTGGAGTCGTCGTAGATGGCTTTCTGCGACGCCAGCGAGTCGCCCGAAAACCCGTGAATCGACGTGCTGTGGCTCTGACTGCCCTTGGTCATGTCCACCGTCGATTCGTCATCGTCAAAGCTGATAGGCGACAGTTCGGCCTCGTCAATCGCGGCCTGCTCCTTCTGTCCCTCGGTCAGACAGTGCGGGCACAGCAGCCGCCCGGCCAGATAGCCGGCGATACCCGAATCGAGGTGCTCCGGGTAGATGGCCGCCCCGCAACCCTGACAGGTACTTACGCCTTCGTCTGTCATTTGGCGTCTACTCCTGGCCTATAGCGCCGTGCTCCGGTTCTCGTTACTTCTGTCGCAGCGTCTCAGGTGCCACCCGATTCTATGGCCCGCACAGCACGAGCGTCAATCGCCCGCGACGATGGTCACTCCTGAACTGGTCCCCAGCCGCGTCGCTCCCGCCTCGACCATAGCCAGTGCCGTGGCCCGGTCGCGGATGCCGCCGGACGCCTTGACGCCCAGACCCGGGGCATGTTGCCGCAGCAGTCGCACGGACTCGATCGTCGCACCGCCGCCGGGATGGAATCCGGTTGACGTCTTGACGAAATCCGCTCCTGCCGCCACGCAGCAGCGACAGCCGGCGGCAATCTGGTCGGCGCTCAGGGCGGCAGTCTCCAGGATCACTTTCAGCACGTGCTCAGCACCACCGTCGTGAACCGCCTGCGCCACTGCGGCAACGTCGTCGGTAACGCGGGCCAAGTCGCCTGCGGTCAGGGCGGCCACGTCGATCACCATATCCACCTCGACGGCTCCCTGGCCGATGGCCCGGCGGGACTCTTCAACCTTGGTGGTGGTCAGGTTGGCTCCCAGCGGGAAGCCCGCCACCGACGCCACCGCGGT
>JANQGB010001219.1 GCA_028277545.1 Phycisphaerae bacterium
TCTTCCGGCGCTTGACTTGGCATGCCCCTGGCGTTCCGCGTCGCTGTCCGGCTGGCCGCGATAAGCGATCAATTCGTTTATTGAGGCCTGCAAGGTCGCAATGAAGACGGGAATCAGAATCCCGCTCGTCGTGCCTAGCACTACCCAGCCGGTGTTGGGCAGGATGGTAGCTGCGAAGCCGCACAGAAGCAACGTCGAGACGATGAGGGCCAGTGTCTGTGGCGCCGTCTCCGGCATGCCCCGCAGCCGCCGTTGCTCGTTAATCCGCAGGCACAGCCGGTGCGAGGTGAAGAAGAACCATATCAAGTTGACGCCCGGAACGAAACAAAGTCCGACCGCCACCAGTCCCGACGGATCAGTTCGGCGGACCTTGGGAAGCTTGTCGTGAAGCATGTTCAGGTGGATGAGAGGGAACAGGCCGACTGTTACGTAATGGAGCAGCAACAGTCCCACCACGGAGAACTCGGTCAGCATATGCCGCTGCCCGATGACGGACAGTTCCTGCGGGGCTACGAAGGACTTCCCGCAGGCGCGGCACCGAACCAACGTGCCGGCCGCGCGGTCGTCAAGGTCCGCCGGGGTCTGGCAGAGCGGGCAGGCAACTTGCACGGGCGACCTTTCCTTTCCAACGTCTGGTGGTCCGGTGTGATTCAGCTACACCGGTGTCCGTAGAAGGACCGTGCGCGGTCCTACATGGTTTTTTCGGAAGAATCCCGGACCTTCTTGCGAATGGCGGTCTTGCCGGGTGGACCGCCGGTCCAACCTGTCCCGATTCCGGAAACCACCCGTCAGTGGAGTGCGCCGCAGGCCCTATAATGAGCGTCTTGACACTGATGCGCCAGGCCGCTAGAAGCCGCCGCAATGATGGTTCGAGTTAAGCAACGCTTGGTGTGGCCTTTCCTGGCAGCGATCTGCATGGTTTGCCCGACGGCGCTCGGCGTTCCAGATGCCCTGCTGCGTGCCGTGCCGGCCGATGCGTGGCTGGCGCTGATGATCGACCCGGCGGCGCAGCCCCCACGAGCCGGCGGCGAGGGCGGGGGGGGCGGAGCACTGAACGCGGCTGCCTTCCTCTTCGATCAGGCGCGGCGCATGGGCCTGACCGCCGAAGTCGACCCGGAGTTGACCGCGGCCATGGAGATCGTTGGCTCCATGCCGGTTGTCGTACGTCAGCCCTTCGCCGTCTGCGTGCTGGGTGCCAGCGCCAAGCCACTGTCTGGAGGGGGCTATCGGCTGGCTGAACTCCGGGCGGCGCTGATCGCTCACACCCGCGGGCGGAACGACGCCATAGAAGCGCGGATCCAACACCTGCTGGCCAGGTATCTAAACACCGACGTTGCCACCTATGACGCATTCACGGCGGACGGCGTGACCGTACATCGCGTACTGGATCGACGCCTGCCCGACTGGGCCCAGATACGCTGGGGGGCGGTGGGCGACCACTACGTCTTCGCCTTGGGCCCCGGCGTGTTCGAGAGGGTAGCCGCAGCCATCGAGGCTGGCCGTCACGGCGCGCCTTCGCTGATGGATGACGCCTGGTTCGCGTCGGCTCATCGTCGTTGCCGCGGCACCTCGGCCGTGGCGCAGTGGACGGTGCACCTTGACGCCATCCGGACGAGTCTCGAGCCGATCATGAGGGGCCAATCCGGTCGGGTGGTCGCCGGTCTCGGGTTGGGAGACCTCGAACGCGGCGTGTGGACCCTGGGTTCCGAAGGGCGCGCTGTCGAAGCCTATGCTGTACTGCGGGAGCACAATCCCGAAGGTCCAGCGCTGGACCGCTTTTCAACGATCTGTCGCCAGCCGGACGGGGAGTGGATCGACCGCGTCGTTCCCGCCCAAGCCCGCAGGTTCGCTGTCATCGAACAAAGCGCGCGAGATCTCGTTGTCAGAGGCAGAGATGCCTACCTGGCCTCCCGAAGCCAGTCCGCCCGGGCCAACCTGCGCCGCATGTGGGCACGTGTCGAGCAGGAGACGGGCGTTTCGGTCGAGCGCGATCTCCTGAGCCAACTCGGGCAGCGAATCATCATCCACGACGACCCACCGGCGGCCTTCGGCGGTCTCTCCATACCGTTGGCCCGCACGGTGCTGATTGAGATCAGCGGATCGTCACTGGCCGTTCGTACCGCGCTGGACCGGCTCCTTCGACGGTGGCAGCAGCATCTGGACCGGCCTTCGCCCGACTGGGCGTCGCTGGCTCTGCATCACGCCGACGACGGCGTGTGGTATCTGCAGGCGGGGCTGTACGGACCCGCCCTGGCCGTAACCGCCCGGTGGATTGTGATCGGCCATTCTCCCTTCGCCGTTCGACAGAACGTGGCCTTCCTCGAAGGGCGCACACCTCCGGGCACGTTGCCGCAGGCTGAACTCCGCGGCGAGCAGCCGGCGCCATGAGCGTGACGGACCAGGATCAGCAGCTCCCTTCCGGACGCCTCTACACGCGGCAGTTCTTCCAGGTCTTTGGTGCGGTCATCCTCTTCATGACCGCGTGGTCTCTGCAGTTCCACTTCGGCCAATACATCGAGTATCTGGGCGGCGACGTTGAAACGCTGGGCTGGGTGATGGGTATCAGCATCGTCGGCACGCTCTCGATCCGCTTGCGCATCGGCCGGTGGATCGACCGGCTCGGCTGTCGGCCCATGTGGATGGCGGGCACGGCGGCCGTGGCGGTTTCGACCGCCTCTATCCAGCTGACGGCCTCCCTCTGGCTGATCGTGGTTCTTCGGACCGTAACCACCATGGCCTTCGCCGCGGTGATGACCACCGTGGCTGTGTTCGCCGCCCAGATCGCACCACCCAAACGCCGCGCTGAAAGCCTGGGTACGCTCGGCATGGCTGGTTTCATGGGCATGCTGGCCGGGGCGACGCTGGGAGACGTAATCTTCACCGGCCCGACGGACACCCTCTTTGTCTACCGCATCTTCTTCTCCGCCAGCGCCATCTGCAGCCTGGCTGCCGGCGTGGTGATGATGTTGCTGGACCTGCCTGCCATGCCGGGTTCTACCGCGGAGTCGATCTCAGTCGCGTCCGACCCGTTATCGGCACCGTCGCAACTCGGCATCATCCGCCAGCACTGGCCCGGCGTGATCCTGCTGGTAGGCTTCATCTTCACCATGATGTTCTGTTTTCACTCGTCATTTCTGGAGCGCTTGGCCGAGGACCGTGGCTTCAAGAACATAAAGGTCTTCTTCCTGGTATACGGACCCACCGCCATCGTCTTCCGCATGGTCTTTCGCCGCACCCCGGAACGACTCGGCCGGACCCGTACGGTGTCAATGGGGTTGGTGCTGGTGGCGGGGGGGTTGCTCTGGCTGGTCGGCATTGATGCCCAGTGGCAACTGGTGCTGCCGGGACTTCTCATGGGAGCCGGACACTGTTTCATCTTTCCTTCCATGGTCGACCTGGCCGCCGAACGCCTGCCACCAGAACATCGCGGTACCGGCACTTCACTGATCCTGGGCGCCGGCGATCTCGGTCTACTCACCGGGTTCATCCTGCTGGGCTCGGTAATAGACCGCTCCGGTTATGACGTCGCCCTGATTGGTTTGGCCGGCGCCTTCGCCGGCACCGCTGCCGTATTCGCTTACTGCCGGCGCGAGCACGTGTGGCCCAGGTCCGCTTGACGGAAACGCCTGACGCGCCCCGTCCTCTTCGCCCGGCGCGCGTCCGCGGCAGCCGTTCGGTGTAGCGGATTCGCACGCGCCAAGACCATCAGCCGGCCTGTGACACGCTTCTCCACGGGCCGGTCAATAATTCCGCGCGCCATAAGATCAGCGCCACAATGATGGTGACGCAGCTCTGGGAAGAAAAGCTCACCGCCAGCCGGGAATCCGTTTGACCGCCTGTGATTTGTGTGCCATATAGTCCATGTACGGGCCTACATGAACGTGGCACTTCGGCTTCCCTGAGCGGACCACTCTTGCTTATCACTGGGGAAAAGAAGCTTACATATTGGGCTGATTGACGGAGCGATCAGAACCGTGCGCGACGCGCCCTGGCGCCAGGGATGGGGCATAGGGTGTCTCGATTAGTGGGAGACCTGTGTCGGCCGTGGCTGGCTTGGGGCGTTCTCATGAATCAAGTGCCGTCCATCCCGAGCGCTGGCCCGCGGGAGGGGCTTTCCTGCACAGAATACGCTCAGATCGACGCGCCTGGAGCCTACGTGGTGCGCGAGTCGGGCATCCTGGTTCGTGTACCACCCGACGGACTGATCGCCGGGCGCAGCCCGGCAGTCACGCTCTGCGGGCGCGACGGCGTTGCTGTGTGCCGGATCAGCGACGATCCCTGGATCCCGCTCAACCGGGCGCGCTCAATTGCGGCCAACAACGATCTGATGGTCAAGTTCTGAGGCAGCGGTGCCTTGCCCGCTCTCAGGTTGCCCGCCCCCGGTGCGCCGTGTCATCCCCGGACGCAGTGCGCCCGGAGAAGGACACTTGTGCCCGGGAGGACAAGAAGAAGATGCTGAAATAACTGCTCGAATCCATGGGGCGGTTCCCCAGGTTCAGTAATAGGGCTACTCATTTGAGGGAGGAATCCAATGACCACTGCACGCGAGGGTGCGCACACCACCAAGACCAATGAGCGGTTGGCGTTCGCCGATGTGAACATGCCGGGCACCTACGTCGACAACGAAACCGGGCATCTCTTCCGCGTGCCGGAGGATGCCCTGGTTGGCGGCAGGAGTCCGCTGATCGAGATCGTCTCCAAGTCGCCTACCATGGTGACGCGGATCAGCGAGGATCCGTGGCTCCCCATCAGCAAGGCTAGACAGACGGCGGCCGACAGCGATCTGTACATCAGTTTCTGACGCGGTAAGTACAGCCTCGTCGCAGACAGACAATTGCCGAACCCGCGGGCCAAAGTACGCGGTGTCGGGGTGCGAGGGAGCGGGGCTGGAGTAAGGCTTCCCGCGGTGCGCCGGCGGTGTAGTGGCGCGGGGAGCACGTGTCGGCACGGGACCTTGCGGTGGCGGCTTCGGGCGCACCAGCCGACTGCGGGGCCCGCAGGTAGGAGTGCCATCGCCCACCCCGTAACGCA
>JANQGB010001260.1 GCA_028277545.1 Phycisphaerae bacterium
GGACATCACCGCCGTAGGCGCTGATCTGCTCGAGGACAGGTCTTTTGCCAGGGGGACGTTGGATCGACGTGTCTTTCCGATCGGCCAGCAGGATGCGGCAGCCTGCCTCGAAGCCTGTGTCGGTGGTAACTTGCAGGTTTCCGACTTGCCGGGAGCGCGCCTCTCGCCCGCCGACACTCGCGCTGTCCGTGGTTCGCTGCGCTGCAAATCCGGGATCGCGCCCCGCCTGGCCTCATGCCCGCACTGACTGACCGCCTGCCCTCGCCCTTGACGGCTGAGTCGATGCGGCGCTACCATAATGTCGACCATGCTGACCTTGCTGGGGGATGGGGTGCCGCTATATCGCTCGGGGTCCGGCGCAGCCGAGGAAGACATCCTGATGATACATCCGCTCTTGACGATCCGCGGCGCGGTGCCGCTTGCGATCCTGGCCGTGACCGTTCTGGCGGGTTGCGGCTCATCGTCCAGTCCCGACTGCACGCCTGCCGCGGCTGCCGCCGGGATCTGCTACCTGCCCGCCAGCGGATCACCGGGCGGCGGATTGTCTTCGCTCCAGGACTGCACACCCGACGCCGACCCCAGCGCTTGTTGCCCGGGCGGGGGCGTGCAGATCTTCACCGTGGGCCCGGACGGAGTTGCCACCTTCGACAGGTGCGTTTCCGAAACCGCGACGCTCGAGGACGGCAACATCAACTCCACGCTCCGCAGCCGGTCCGGCGAGCCCAACGACCAGTTTGTGCAGGCTATCCCGGCCGCCCTTACCGGCGCGGCGGTTGCCAACCTGCAGGGCGCGGTCGAGCGGTTCGGCGATCTGGACGTGTATTCGTTGGGTGCCATGGCAGCCGGCGACCGGATCATCATCGACCTGGACAGCATCACGGGCAGTCTGGACCCCTCCATGGCACTGTTCGACAGCCAGGCCGCCTTGTTCACCGACAACGATGACGAGGACTTTGAGCACGGCAACCTGGACTCTTACATCGACGAGATCGTTCGCCACGACGGCGATCCCTACCATCTGGTCGTGGGCCACTCTGCGTTCGCCGCTTTCGGCTCTGACACCGGCAACTACGTGGTCAATATCGTGATCGAGCGTGCTCACCCCGTGCCGCCGCCGGTCCGGCAGGTGTTCCTGCTCGATTTCGAGGGTGGCGATCCGGGGGCGGACAACCTGCTCCTGGATACCGTGCCAGCATTTGACGCTGCGGCCATCGATGAGACCTACGCCGGCCAGGACAAGCGGATCAAGGCCGGCATCGTGGCCACGTTTCTGGAGAACTTCGAGGAGTTCGACGTAGTGGTGGCGACGGACCCGGCCGACCTGCCCCCCGGCGAGTTGTTCTCGACGGTCATGCTGGGCGGCCGCAGCTCGATCGCTTTCGGTATCTCGGAGGCGGTTGACCACTACAACGCCGACCACGGCGATCGAGCCGTCATCTTTACCGAGTCGTTCACGCCGGCGCGGTTCACCTTCACGCCCACCGTCGAGGAGATAGCGCTGGCCATCGGGAACATCGCCGCCCACGAGGCGGGCCACCTGCTGGGCCTGAACCACGTTACCGACCCCTCGGCGCTGATGGACGGCGTTTCGCCGGCGGACGTCTTCGTCAGCGACCAGGACTTCACCATCGCCCCGCTGTCGGATGACATTCTGCCCATTGGGAATCAGGATGCCGTGCAACTGCTGGAGGAAATAATAGGGTTGGCCGGCCGCCGGCGGGGCCCTGTCGAGCCCGCGGTGCTGGAGTACGAACGCTGCACCCGGAGCGGCCACTCGGGAGTCTGGTGCGCCACTTGCGGGGCGCGCGTGCAATAACCTGTCAGGCGGCGGTCTTCGCCTTGCAAAAGCATGACGACAGGACATGATTAACCCATGAGCACCAGCGACCTCGACGCCAAGTACGCGAAGATGCAGGAGATTCTCCGGTCGATGGGCCGGGTGGCGGTAGCCTTCAGCGCCGGAGTGGACTCAACCTTTGTCTTGAAGGTGGCCGCCGACACCCTGGGGCCGGAGAACGTGCTGGCGGTCACCGGCAACAGCAGCAGCCTGGCCCGGGCGGAGTTCGACCAGGCCAAAGCGCTGGCTAACACGTTTGGCGTCGAGCACGTAGTCCTGGAGACCTCCGAGTTTCAGAACGAGGACTACTTGGCCAACCCCGAGAACCGCTGCTTCTATTGCAAGAGCACGCTGTACGAGGATATGGACCGGGTCATCGCCAGGCGGGGCGTCAAGGAGATGGTCAACGGCATCAACGCCGACGACTTCGACGACTGGCGCCCGGGCATCGAGGCCGCCCGAAAACACGGAGTCCGGTGTCCGGTGGCTGAAGCGGGAATGACCAAGGCGGACCTGCGCGAGCTATCCCAGCGCCTGGGCCTGCCCACCTACGACAAGCCGGCCATGCCCTGCCTTTCCAGCCGCGTGCAGTACGGCGAACGCATTACGCCCCAGAAGCTGGGCATGATCGAGTCCTGCGAGGCCTTTCTGCACCAGATGGGCCTGCCCGAGTGCCGCGTCCGACACCACGACAACCTGGCCCGGATCGAGGTTCCGCCCGATAAGATCGCCCGTCTGGCCGAACCGGAGACCCGCCGCCGCATCACCGACCACTTCCGCAAGGCCGGTTACAACTACGTGGCGCTCGATCTGCTGGGATTCCGCAGCGGGAGCATGAACGAGGTCATAGCCTTCGGGAAGAAGCAACCTCAGCTCTAGGCCGCTGCCGGGGTTGCCAATCGCCCAAAAACTGCTAGATTCTTCCGCCGACGACGGCACGCGACCAGCTCCGGCCTCCACCCGGGTGGCCCCCAACGCCGGTCGGCCGAAACCGAATCGGTCGGTTGACGTCCCCAACGAAAAGTCTGTCGCAGGATGAAGGTGACGCTCATGACAACGATGGCGATGAATTCGCAAGCGCACGTGGAGATGATGGACTCTTGCAGCGCCCACAACTACCACCCGCTGCCGGTGGTGATTGCGGAGGCCGACGGCGTATGGGTCACGGACGTCGACGGCAAGCGCTACATGGATTTTCTGGCGGCCTATTCAGCCGTCAACTTCGGCCACTCCCACGCCGGCCTGCTGGAGATTACCCAGCAGCAGCTCAAGCGCGTCACGCTGACCTCGCGGGCCTTCCTCAATGACCAGCTCAGCCCCTTCTGCAAGGAACTGGCTGATCTCTGCGGCATGGAAATGGTCCTGGCCATGAACACCGGGGCCGAAGGCGTCGAGACCGCCATCAAGACCGCCCGCCGCTGGGGCTACCGGGTCAAGGGCGTACCGGCCAACCAGGCCAAAATCCTGGTGTGCGATCAGAACTTCCATGGCCGGACGACGACCATCATCAGCTTCAGCACCGATGAGTGTGCCCGCGAGGACTTCGGCCCCTACACCCCGGGCTTCGAGGTCATTCCCTACGGCGACGCCGAGGCCCTCTCGAAGGCCATCGACGACAATACGGTCGCCTTCCTGATGGAGCCCATCCAGGGCGAGGCCGGCATCATCGTTCCGCCGGACGGCTACCTTAAACAGGTGCGCCAGATTTGTAGCGACCGCAAGGTGCTGTTTATCGCCGACGAGATTCAGTCCGGACTGGGGCGGACGGGCTACACCTTTGCCTGCGATTGCGAAGGCGTGAAACCGGATCTGTACGTTCTGGGCAAGGCCCTGGGCGGTGGGATCATGCCCATCTCGGCCGTCGCCTCGAGCAAGGACATCCTGGGCGTGTTCACGCCCGGCAGCCACGGCAGCACCTTCGGCGGCAACCCGCTGGCCTGTGCCATAGCCCGCAAAGTAATCGAGATGCTCGATCAGGGCGACATCCAGCGGCACACCCGTGAAATGGGCGACTACCTCTTCAAGAGGCTCCGCTCGTTCGACTGGCCCAACGTGACCATGATCCGCGGGCGCGGCCTGTGGGCTGGAATCGAGCTGGATCGCGAAAAGGCGGGCAAGGCCAAGCCCTTCTGCGAGCGACTCATGCACGAGGGGCTGCTGTGCAAGGATACGCACGAGTACAGCATCCGCCTGGCACCACCGCTGGTCATCAGCAAGGACGAACTCGACTGGGCGATCGACAAGCTGGACAAGGTCTTGCGGTAATCGTGCCAGCCCCCCGTGCCCGGCGGCCCGATAGGCGTGCAGCTTGTGCGCGGCGTCCCGGCGAACGTACGGGGAGCCCTGCCACGCATATGGGCAAGCGTGACGTCCGGACGCGGAGGACCACCACTCGTGCAGGCACGGTTCTCACACGGGCGTGGAGGGCCGGCATGCTTGCGAGGAGTGCCCGCGGGTGTGCGGGCAAGGTGGGCGTACGGGCGGCGCGCCGCCAACGGTTCGGGGGGCGCCGGCAACGGTGCGGGGAGGGCCGGCACGGGTGCGGGAAGGGCCGGCATAGGTGCGCTAGACCCGGCCTAGGTGCGCTAGGCCCGGCATTTATGCCGGGTTTAAGAATGGTCGCGCAACCTGTACGACCCCGGTTCACCGGGGTTCTCGATGGTGGTCTTCAGACGCGGGTCGTAGTGGGTGCGACCGTTTGACACGGGCTGGAAGGGCCTGAAGGGTAAACCCAGGCCACGTGAAGCCCGCTGGAAGCGGGCTCATTGACAACGGCTGGCCTGCTACACCCGGCATGAATGCCGGGCCTAGTGCAAAGGGCACGAGATACGAAGGGTCCGCCGTGCGAACCCCGGCGCGAACACACACGATTGTATCGGTCCGTGGAGTGGACCCTAGTCGGACCCCGGCCTGATAATTCCGGACAGCACTGGCTGACACGATATTGACATCCGAGTGAACTCGTCTACAGGGGAGCCTGGCCCATGGCCGTCAAACTAACTCGTCGCAACTTCGTATCGGTCACCGACTTCAACACCGAGGAGATCTGGCAGACGCTCAAGACGGCGGAGGAGCTCAAGCTGGCCTTCTGCCGCGGCGACAACCGCCCGCTGCTGGCCGGCAAGACGCTGGGCATGATCTTCCAGAAGCC
>JANQGB010001346.1 GCA_028277545.1 Phycisphaerae bacterium
CCCGCTGAGGCCGCTGCGCGCCGGCCCCCCGATCTGTCGAAATCTCTGGAAGAGCGCTTCCAGGTTCTCCGGGGCGATCCCCGGGCCGTTGTCGATGACCGACACGGTCACTGCGTGCTGGGAAGCGTCGACGGTGGAGCGCAGGGTAACGAGACCGTTCTCTCCGCAGAACTTCAGGGCATTGACCACCAGGTTGGTGATGACTCGCCCGATCTTCTCGGCGTCGCAGTAGACGGCCGGCTGATCCGGGGGGATATCGATCTCCAATCGCGCCCTGGCCGCCGAGGCCTTACGCTCCAACGTCGTCCGAACGCGCTCGACGATCTGTTCGATCTGGCAGTCAGCACGGGCAATCCCCAGCAGGCCAGCCTCGAGCTTGCTGGTGTCCAGCATGTCGTCCACCAGAACGCTCAGGTCGTCGACACGATTGACGATGATCTCCAGGTACTCGCGCTGCTCGCTATTCGTTGCGCCGGCCAAGCCGTCGAGTATGATGGACGCGAACTCCTTAATGACAGTGAGTGGCGTGCGGAACTCGTGAGACACGTGGTCAACGAACTGGTGGGCCGTGTCATACATCTCGGCCAGTCTTTGCTGTGTCTTCTTGTGCTCCGTTATTTCGGTGCGGATTGCCATGTACTCGATGATCCGACCACTCTCATCGGTGAAGGGCACGATTGTGGAGGCGACCCAGTAGCACCTGCCGTCCTTGGCTCGGTTTCTTATCTCCCCACGCCACACGCGCCCCTGGCCAATCGTTCGCCACATGTCCTCGAAGAACGCCTTGGGGTGGTATCCCGAGTTGACCAGGCGGTGATCCTGACCGAGCAGTTCCTCCGGCGAGTATCCGGAAAGCTCGCAGAACTTCTCGTTTGCGTAGGTAATGCGACCGTCCGCGTCGGTGGTGGCGACAATCGCGTGCTGATCCAGGGTGATGCGCAATCGCTCGAGGTGTTTGTGCGCCCGGCTGAGGTAGGCCGTCGCTGTGGTCTTACCGCCTGGCGTGTGCCGCCCGTATGGCTGCTCAATCGCCATGGGGCCTGTACTCCACCTGAGGCGCCACGCAAGGGCGCGCCTCGACACCAGCACGCCAATCTGCCACCGACGGCGACAACAGGCGGCTAGCCTGTCCTGCTTGCAGTTGGTTGCGTGGACTCAGCGCCAAGCCTATCGACGCATTTCGCTTCGGGGGCCAACCCGCCTCAAGCGTGGCAGGCGCGCAAACCAACACGACGAGTCTCATCAAATGTCCTAACGCCCTGTTCGCCTGGTCCCGGCCCCTTTCAATAAGAATCGGCCCAGTCCGCGCTCTCCTGCAGAAAAAGAAAAAGGGGTCAGGCTACTTTTGGCCTCTGGATTTGAAAAGTAGCCTGACCCCTTTTTCGGGGTTGATGCTGTGGCCGGTATTGGTACGATAGTGCCCGAGGGCGTCATAAATGGTGAATCCAGAGCTACACGAACAGTTCCTGCCGTTCGCACTACGGTTAACTCAGCTGGCCGAAGCGGAGATCATGCCGCGCTTTCGGACCTGCGCCGTTACTGAGAAGCCCGACGGCACGGAGGTGACAGAGGCCGACCGCCTCGCCGAGACTGCGATCCGCGAGGCCATCACCGCCCAGTATCCCGGCCACGGGATCCTGGGAGAGGAGTTCGGCGCCCACGAGAATACGGATTCGCCGTATACGTGGATAATCGATCCGCTGGACGGAACGGCGTCCTTCACGTTAGGGCTTCCGTCGTTTGGAGTGTTAGTGGCGCTGGTGGTGGATAATGAACCCGTCGTCGGTGTCATTCATCTGCCGGCCATGGGCGAGACGGTTTATGCGGCCAAGGGAGGCGGATGCTGGTTTCGAGCCAAGGGCCAGGCAGATCAGCGCGTAGCCGTGGACCCGGTGCACCGAGTGGAGGAGTGCACCGCTTCCGCCTGCGGCGCCCATAGCTCCGATATTCAGTGTCTGCCCGGCCAGGTGCCGTACAGACTCTCGGCAATCGTCTCAGCGGCGCGGAAGTTCAGGTTCGTCGGCGACTGCCTTCAACATGCCCTGGTATGCAGGGGCCGCCTGCACGTGGCCATCGACACGCTGATGAACCCGTGGGATAGCGCGGCGTTAATACCGTGCATCCAGGAGGCAGGTGGCATCGTCACCGATCTGTCTGGAAACAGCGAAAAGCTAGCCTTCGCTGGCAGTCTACTGTCCTCGTCAACCCCGGAACTTCACGCGCAAGCACTGTCCACGTTAGCCCCCAACCAAACAAAGGGGTCAGGCTACTTTTAGACTTCGGACCATGAAAAGTAGCCTGACCCCTTTACCTTCCGATGACAGGCAAGCGACATTTGGGACCCCGGCGCGGCTGTGCAGCATTGGCACGTCGTCTTGAACTACCCGGCAAGATCCGTACCCTGTTCAGTACCCTACCGCTTGCAGAACATGGTCAATATGTGGTACATGGCAGTTAGAGTTGGTGACAGTAAATCACGAAGTCCCCTCTAATTACTGCGCCGCAACGATCTGTGATTTGGTCCGGAGAACGCGCATGACCCCGGAGGGCTTCGTCGAGCGGCATCGTCTATGAAGGTACTCGCCGCCCAATTCAGTTCGTTCATTCGCAGCCGCCGGGGGCGGCGCAACATCCGGCTTCTGCTGCAAATGCTGGCCACCCTGGCGCTGCTGGTGATCATCTACAGCGTCCTATTCCATTACATCATGCGCTGGGAGTACCGGCACCACGAGCAGCGCGTCCAATATAGCTGGGTGACGGGCTTCTACTGGACTCTGACGGTGATGTCGACGCTGGGCTTCGGCGACATCACGTTTCAAAGCGACTTGGGCAAGATGTTCTCGATCATCGTGCTGATGTCGGGGACCATGTTCATGCTCATCCTGCTGCCCTTCACCTTCATCCAGTTCTTCTACGCGCCGTGGGTGGAGGCGCAGGCCGCCGCCCGGGCGCCGCGAGCCCTGCCGGAGGAAAGGGCCGGACACGTACTGCTGACTGACTACGGGCCGGTCGCTACGGCGCTGATCAGCAAACTGAATCAGTTCGGATACCCCTACTCGCTACTGGTGCAGGAGCTTGATGAGGCCCTGCGCCTTCACGATCTGGGCGTCGACGTGGTGGTGGGCCACCTCGACGATCCGGGCACCTTTTCGCGCACCCGGGCTGACCAGGCCGCACTGGTGGCCGCAACCGCGGGCGACACGATCAACACCAACATCGTGGTCACCGTGCGCGAGGTCGCGCCGCGCGTCCCTATCATCGCCACGGTGACGGACCCGGCCGCCGTCGACATTCTGGAGTTGGCAGGCGCGTCGCACGTATTGCAGCTCGACGTGATGATGGGGCGCTCGCTCGCGCGCCGCGCGACCGGCGGCGACGCCATGACGCACGTGATCGGGCGGGTCGAGCAACTTCTGATCGCCGAGGCCAACGCCGCCCGAACGCCGCTGGTGGGCAAGACGCTTCGCGAAAACCGGCTCAGAGATCTGGGTGTGACGGTGGCTGGCGTCTGGGAGCGCGGGCGGTTCGAGCCGGCCCGTCCAGAGACGATGATCACCGACAACACCGTGCTCGTGCTCGCGGGCTCGCAGGAGCAACTGCTCAACTACGACGAGCAGTTCGCGATCTACAACGTCTCGGCGGAGCCGGTGCTGATCGTTGGCGCTGGTCGGGTTGGACAGGCCACAGCCCAGGAGCTTGCCGATCGCGACATCGACTTTCGGATCGTGGACCGCGATCCAGAGATCGTCGCGGACGCCAAACGGCTCATCATAGGCAACGCGGCGGAACTCGAAGTACTCGAACAGGCCGGCATTCAGAAGACGCCGACCGTGATCATTACGCCGCACGAGGACAACACGAACATCTATCTGACGATCTACTGCCGGCGTTTGCGTCCGGACGTACAGATCATCAGCCGCGCTACGTTGGAGCGCAATGTCGCGAGCCTGCACCGGGCCGGGGCTGACTTCGTCATGTCTTTTGCGTCAATGGGGGCCAACGCGATCTTCAATCTGCTCGAGCGCAGTGACATTCTGATGGTGGCCGAGGGACTGGACGTGCTGAGAATGCGCATTCCGACCGCCCTTCAGGGCAAGAGCCTGGCGGAGTCGTCCATCCGCCCGATGACGGGTTGCAGTGTGATCGCCGTCAGCAAGGACGGGTCGATGGACATCAACCCGGATCCTCGCGCGCCGTTGCCCGCGGACGCCGAGATTGTCCTGATCGGAACCGTGGAGGCCGAACGGCGCTTCCTGGAAATCTATCGCGACTCATTGGCCTGAAGCAGCGTCGAGATGATTTGCCTGACCGTGTGCTTCCCGGCAAGTCTGCTCGTCCACGGCTTTTTGCGCGACCGATTCAACAACTCGGAGCGGTAGGGCACTTCGCCTGAACACGATACGGTCGCCTCCGATTCTTACGTTGAGGCTAGCTCACGTCATTTTGTGGTCACACCAAATGCGTGATGGCGCTTCTCGGCGCACACGTTGGCTGCGAAAACAAAGGGGTCAGAAAACAAAGGGGTCAGGCTACTTTTAGACTTCGGCCTTGAAAAGTAGCCTGACCCCTTTGCCTTATCTTGCGTGGCGAATGGCAGTGTCAGATTGCGGCGCCTGGACTACGAGAATGCGCAACGCTACATTCGCTTTATGATTACAACTGAGCGGTGTCATTGGTGTCGGCTACCTTCTGGTCCCAACTGACTTGGAGTATATCACGATGCTCAAGTACGGTATCTACATGGTCCTCGGCGGGGGGGTGCTTGCGGTGATGGCGCTGAACGAAGCGAAACAGAGTTCCGCCGGTCAGGACGAGCCGCAGGAGATTACCTGCGCGGAGTTGGTCGACGAGGGCTACGGGAACAACGCCCACGTGCGCATGACCGAATTCCATCTCTGCGAACACGAGTACGTGTATGAAGAGAAGATACAGTGGACCAAGGCCTGGGTTCCTGCGGTGCCACTTGGGAGCTCCATTCACAGGACTTTGGCCGGGCAGACAGACGGAGGAAGTGCCGCGCCCACGCTGCGCGGCGAGCAAATCAAGCTCATTGTATTGCTGCCTGAGGCCCGAAGCGAGAGAGACGTGGAAGAAGCTGCGAAACGCGAGGCTATTCAAGGTTTGATGATCAGGCCGCTGCAGATGTTCGATAGGGAGCAGGAGCGACTGCTAGAAGAAAGCTATCCCGGCCTCAATTTCGAAGATTGCATGTTACTCGTGGAAGGTCGCCGGCCGGCCAGCCGAACCAAGACCGTTACGCTGACCGGAATTGGCCTTGGGCTGGTGGTTGTTGGCGGTTTCCTTTCGGTGTCGGCGATCCGGAAACGGCGGCGCGCGTAGTCTCGACGCCTGCACAAAACAAAGGGGTCAGGCTACTTTTAGACTTCGGGGCTCGAAAAGTAGCCTGACCCCTTTTCCTCGGGGGCGTTAGAGCTTCGCGCCGCAGAACTTGCAGTATTCGGCGTCGGCGTCGTGCCCTTCCTTGCTGCACTCGGGGCAGGCCTGGGTGGTGATCCGCTGCCGGGCGGCCAGCAGCTCGACGGAGAACACGCCGATGGGCACGCTGATGATGCTATAGCCCAGCAGCATGGCAACTGCGGCCAGCGTGCGTCCCAGCCCGGTCTGGGGCGTCACGTCGCCATATCCCACGGTCGTCACCGTGACGATGGCCCAGTAGATGCCGCGCGGAATACTGGTGAAATCGGTATCCGGCGTGCGACCCTCCACCACGTACATGGACGCGCCCAGGATCAGGATGATGGCCAGAACGAACACCAGGAAGACCACGATACGCTTACCCGTGGCCCGCAGCGCCCGGCCAAGCGCGTCGGCCTCGGTCAGGTAATGAGCCAGCTTGAAGACGCGGAAGATACGAACCAACCGCAAAGCCCGGACGACAATCAGCGATTGAGAGCCGGCGATGAAGATGCTGAGGTAGGTGGGCAGCACGGCCACCAGATCCACAATGCCGTAGAAGCTGAGCGCGTAGCGCAGCGGTCGCCCCAGGCAGATCAATCGCAGGGCGTATTCGATAGTGTAGAGGAAAGTGAACACCCATTCGCACACGTACAGGTACGTGCCCCACTCTCGCTCGACGCTCGGGATGCTGTCGATAATCACGACCACGATGCTGAGCAGGATCGTGGCAATCAGCAAGACGTCGAACGCCTTGCCGGCAGGGGTATCGGCTTCGAAGATAAGTTCGTGGAGCTTCCCGCGCCACGGCGCGAGTGCATGCGGCGAGCGATCGGCCCTCGGCGATTGATCCTTGCTCATGGGCACAGTGTACGGTGATCCGACGATAAGAGAAACGGCCAGGCTGTGCCCAGGCGAACCTGACCACGCATATCCAACCATGACACGCCGCGCACAGGCGTCAGCGTCAGGCTGCCGTCCCGTAGCGGCGATCATTCCCGTCGTGTTGAGTGGGCCCCGGCGATTCGCTACACTATAAGGTCATGGAGCGGGACAGTGCGACATCCTTAAGCGGTGACGCTTGTTCACTCATGCTTGTGTTCGTGCAGCAAAAAGGGGGGCGTCGGCGGCTTTGCTGCGTGCGGAGTCCAGGGGCCAGGCGGCTTGATCGGAGGTAGACGATGGCTAGGCGTGTTGTTCTTGTCGGGTGCGCGGCACTTCTCGGGCTACTGGGGCTGACCACCCAGGCGCCGGGACAGGACGGAGGACTGATTGTACAGGCGGACGAGTCAGGCGTGACGCTGGCCCTGGACGCAGACGCCGGGCTCGTGACCGTCCGCCAGACGGTCAACGAAGTGTCCCTCCCACGTCTGATCGATGTAGCGGGTTCGCCGGTCCGGCTGGTGACCTGGGTCGAAACATCGCCCGACGGTCGAGCAGTGCCGTACTACGCCATCAGCCTGGACGGGCGGAGTGTGGCCACGGTTCGGCCGACGTCGTACGCGCTGAACTTGCGGCACGGGGCCTTCCATCCCCAGGTTGAGGAGCCGCTGCTGGCGCCCGAGCTGGAGGCCGACGAAGACGTCGGGATGTACATCGTGCAGTTTGTCACGCAGCCACTCGAGGAGTTCCGGCAGGCGATCGAGGAGGCCGGCGGAACGGTCTACCAGTTTCTGACCAACCACGCGCACTTCGTGCGGATGGACGCAGCCGCGCAGGCGCGCGTAGCGCAGCTTCCCTTCGTTCGCTGGATCGGGCCGGTTCACCCGGCCTACAAGCTGGAGGAAGAGATTCGCGATCAGATCGTTTTCGGTCATCCCATCGCACCGCGCCGCTACTCGATCATGCTCTACGAGCGCGGCGTGGCGGCGCAGGACCGCGTCTCGGCGTACGTCGCGGCGGAAGGCGGCACTGTGCACGGGACCACGCCGAGGGGTTTCCGCGTCGAGGCGACCATGTCGCTCCGCCTGGTGCAGCGGGTGGTCGCTCTGGACGATGTGATGTTCATCGATCGCAAGGGCGAGTTTGAGCCGGACATGGACATCGTTCGCGAGATCGGCGGGGCCGACTACATCGAAGGCACGCTGGGCTTCACGGGCCAGGGCGTTCGGGCCGAGGTGGCAGACACCGAACTCGATGTCTGGCACCAGGAGTGGTCTGATCCGCCGATTATCCACCTTTCCGGCACGGGTATTCCGCACGGCACCTCGGTTTACGGCATTCTGTTTGCCCAGGGCTCAGACCCGCAGGCCAGGGGGCTGATTCCCGACGGCGTCGGCATCTTCGCGGCCAGCAGCAGTCTGCTCGGCGGGGGCCCCACGCGTTACACGCATACCGCCGAACTGGTCGATCCCGATGGTCCCTATCGTTGCGTCCTGCAGACCAACAGCACCGGCGATCCGCGGACCTTCTACTACACCACAATCTCAGCGGAAATGGATGACATCCTCTTCCTCTACGACATCGCCATCACGCAGTCGCAGAGCAACGCCGGCAACCAGGACTCGCGGCCGCAGGCCTGGGCCAAGAACATCATCTCCGGCGGCGCCGTGAGGCACTACAACACCTTCACCCGGTCGGACGACTGCTGGTGCTTCAGTGGCAGCGTCGGCCCGGCAGATGACGGCCGGATCAAGCCCGACCTCTGTTTCTTCTACGATGACACGTTCGCTCCCAGCTCGGGCGGCGGCTATACGCAGTTCGGCGGCACCAGCGGAGCCACACCCAGCATCGCCGGGTACCTGGGCCTGTTCTTCCAGATGTGGTCCGAGGGCGTTCTGGGCAACGAAGAGGAGGTCGACCCCGAGGCGACCGTGTTCGAGAACCGCTGCCACATGACCACCGCCAAGGCGGTGATGATCAATACCGCCGCGCCGTATCCGTTCACCGGCACCGGCCACGACCTGACGCGCGTGCACCAGGGCTGGGGCATGCCCGACCTGCACTATCTTTACGACTCGCGCGAGAAACTCAGCATCCTCGACGAGAGCGACATCCTGACCAATCTGGAGAGTATCGAATACTCGGCCTACGTGGACCCGGACGAGCCCGAACTACGCGTCACCATGGTCTACGCCGATCCGATGGGCGTGCCCTCGGCGTCGGTGGCCCGCATCAACGACCTGACGCTTCGCGTCACCTCGCCGTCGGACGAGGTCTACTGGGGCAACGGTGGATTGCTGGAGGGCAACTGGTCCACGCCGGGCGGCAGCCCGAACACCGTCGACACGGTTGAGAACGTCTTCGTGCAGGATCCCGAACCGGGTGTCTGGAGCGTGGAGGTCATCGCCAGCGAGATCAACGAGGACGGACACCCGGAAACGCCGGAGTTGGACGCGGACTTTGCCCTGGTGGTCACCGGGGCCAACGTGTCCAATTGCACCTCAGACGGCCGGATTTCGCTCAGCCAGGCGAACTACGGCTGTAGCAGTCTGGTTGAGATCCACGTGGCGGACTGCGACCTTAATGCGGATGACCTGGCCGTCGAGACTATCGAGGTCACCATCGCCTCCACCAGTGAGTCTGGCGGGGAGACCGTGCTGCTGACCGAAACCGCGGCCGAGACCGCGAACTTTATCGGCACTGTACAACTGACGTCATCCGATGCGGACGGGCAGTTGCATGCCTCTGAGGGCGACCTGATCACGGCCACCTACGTCGATGCCGACGACGGCCTGGGCGGCAGCGATGTCGTGGTCACGGTAGAGGCCACGGTCATCGATTGTGGTGCTCCGTTGATCCACGGCCTGCAAATCAACGAGATCGAGCCTCACAGCGCGGTCATCAGCTTTTCCACGGACGAACCCGCCATCGGAATGGTGCGCTTTGGTCCGGCTTGTGACCAGCTTACCCAGACGGTGGCCGGTGCCGAGTTGAGCACCTCTCATACCCTGATGCTCGACGGGCTGGACGACACGGCCTTGTATTACTTCGCAGTGCAGGCAGCGGACGAATGGGACAACCTGGCCACCGAAGACGCGGAAGGCGAGTGCCATGCTTTCTTCACGCTGACGGTGGTCCTGGAGGATGATTTCGAGGGTGAGACGGGCTGGAC
The DNA here is from genome assembly GCA_028277545.1 of Phycisphaerae bacterium. Classification (GTDB taxonomy): domain Bacteria; phylum Planctomycetota; class Phycisphaerae; order UBA1845; family UBA1845; genus JANQGB01. The sequence goes on from JANQGB010001346.1 coordinate 9,470, forward strand.
GGTCGAGAACGTCGATCTGACCAGCGGCGGTTGGGACCGCGGAGTGCCGGTGAACTGTGGCCGGGGAGATCCGCCCACTGACCACGACGGTTCAGGCCAGGCCTTCCTGACGGACAACCGGAGCTCTACCTGCAACACCGATATCGACGGCGGGCCCACCAGGTTGATGTCCCCGCTGCTGGACCTGACTACCGTGAGCGATCCCATCCTGACCTACTCCCGCTGGTTCACCAACGATGATCTCGATGCGGACCGGATGGATGTGGAGATCTCGAACGACGGCGGAGACACGTGGGTGCTGGTCGAGGTCGCCACGGGCAACGACGCGGTCTGGGTTCGGCGGCACATTCGCATCACGGATTACCTCGCGCCGACGGACCAGGTGATGGTGCGTTTCAGCGCTGTCGACAACCCCAGCAACTCGATCACCGAGGCCGGCGTAGATGCCTTCCGCGTGGCGAGCTTCCAGAGCGTGCAGGGAGATTTCGATCTGGACCGCGACATCGACCTGGCGGACTTCAGCGCGTTCCAGGAGTGCTTCGGCCAGGTGCCAACCGGGACCTGCAGCCGCGGCAACATGAACGGCGACCAGACCATCAACCTGGAGGACTTCGCCCAACTGGCAAACTTGCTCACCGGCCCCGAGTAGCAGTCGGTAGACTTATCGCTGCCAGCACGATTCGCTGCCAGCACGATCGGCGCCGGGAACAAGCCAGCGCCGGCGACGGCCGGCAGACCCAATGTGGCACCGGCGTCTCGCCGGTGAGTATGTGGCACCGGCATCCTGCCGGTGAGCGTGTGGCACCGGTGTCTCGCCGGTGATTATGTGACACCGGCGTCTCGCCGGTGAGTATGCGGCACCGGCTTCCCAGCCGGTGCGAGAACGGGCTGCCGGCCCGCGGGACCGACAGTGCTGTCCTGGCGCGCCGGGAGGCAGCCGACCTCAGTCGGACAGGGTAGTACGCGGCACTGCCTCCAATGCTACAGTTCTCCGTGGCCTCGGTGTTCTCTATGGCTAAGACCCAGACAGCCGGCTTCAACGCAACTGCCCTTCCTTAGCCACAGAGGGCAAGGAGAGGGACACAATATGGCACTTGGTGTCTTCCGGACGCGATGGCGCCTCAGCCGCGGTCATCAATCATCTCCAGCAGCAACCGGGCCGTGTTATCGGATGCTCCGGTCTTGATGAGCGGGTCCAGCAGGTTGGCCAGGTCGGTCGACATCCGCTCCAGCGTCTCGGGTTGGCGGAGCATCTCGATCGCCCGCTCAGCGATCGGCTCGGTGGAGGCGTAGTAGGGCATGAACTCCGGCACGAGCTCCCGGCCGGCCAGGATGTTGACCAGCGATAGCTGCGGCGTCCGGATCAGCCAGCGGGCCAGCAGGTGGTAGCCCCATTTGCTGGCGTTGTACATGACGATCATCGGCGAGCGGCGGTAGGCGACCTCCAGGGTGGCCGTCCCCGAGGCCACCAGCGTCAGGTCGGCCGCGGCCAGCAGGTCGGTGTGGCCGTCTTCGTAAAGCGTGGCTGACAGTCCGGACGAGGCCAGCCGGTCCCGAACCGTGGGCCGCACAACCCGATTCGCGACGGAAATGCCGAGGTGCGCCTCCGGGAATTCGTCGAGGATGCGAGCCGCCACCTTGAG
>JANQGB010001399.1 GCA_028277545.1 Phycisphaerae bacterium
ATATCAGGGACGCGACGCCGAGGCGCTCGCGCTGGCCCGCGTCGCGCTGGAGGCTGCCGAAGCATCTCTGCCAGCAGGCCATCTCAAGATCGCGCGCTACCGTGACCACGTGGGTAGATGCCTGACGGCACTCGACGAGTTCGCGGAGGCCGAGCGGGAGCTCCTGAAGGCCCATGAATCAATGGACCGACAACTGGGCGAAGTCCACCCGTACACGCAAAGAGTCATCGAAGGCTTGATCGCTCTCTACAACGCCTGGGGAAAACAAGTGGAGTCCGCGGAATGGGGAGCTCGCCTGGAAGAAACCGGGGCCGAAGCCCCCGCCGCGAGTCAGCCTTCCTGACGGCACCGAGCCTGTCACTTCCGGAGTACGGTGTCCACAACAGGGCATCAGATGGGCCGACCACTGCCCCCAACTCCCATTCCACATCGCGACTGACCAGCGTCCATCGCAACCACGACGTCCAGCTTGGGAACGTGCGCGGCGCGCTTGGGGCGGTCTTAGGCGCCGGAAGGCGAAGAGCGCTGGTGTGCGCGTGGACTGCGGTGTTAGTGCTTCTCTGGGAAGTGGTTAGCACCGTAAGTGAGAAGTTAGAACGCAACACTACGAATTGAGAATCTCGAAGTGAGGATTGAGAAGTTGAGCTGCTTGCTGGGCTGCTGTTGCCGCCTGTGCATCGCTCTCGGCCGTCTGGACTGGCTACTCGTCTGGCTATTGGGTTGTGGCGGAGAGGTCCAGGGCAGCAAATTCGCCTCTTTGGTGGATGTGGTAGCCTTGGGCGGCGATCATGGCGGCGTTGTCCAGGCAGTATTGCATGGCGGCGGCGTGGAAGGTGAGGCTGCGGTCGTGGCACTCGCGTTCCAGGGCCGAGCGCAGGGCTTTGTTGGCGGCCACGCCTCCGCCCAGGACTACCGTTGACACTCCCGCCCGTTGGACGGCCCGCATGGTCTTGGCAACCAGGACGTCGACCACGGCGGCCTGGAAGGAGGCCGCGATATCCGCCAGGTCCTGCTGCGACCAGCGTTCGAGGCCGCCGGCAGTTTTGCCCTGGCCGTGGACGTGGTAGAGCACCGCCGTCTTGATTCCGGAGAAGGAGAAATCGAGCGAGTCCTTGCCCAGCATGGTGCGGGGGAAGTTGGCGCGGGTGGGATCTCCGTTGCGGGCCAGTTTCTCGATCTCGGGCCCGCCAGGGTAGGACAGGCCCAGAATGGTGGCCACCTTGTCGAAGGCTTCGCCGGCGGCGTCGTCCGTGGTCGAGCCCATTCGCTCGATCGAATCGAAGTCCCTGACCAGGTACAGCGTGGTGTGCCCGCCGGAGACGAGCAGCGCCACCGCAGGCCAGGGCGGCGGGTGGACCTCGATGGCCGGGCTGGTGGCGTGGGCGACAACGTGGTCGACGGCCACAAGGGGCTTCTGCCAGGCCCAGCTCAATGTCTTGGCGGCAGTGACACCGATGAGCAGCGAGCCGACCAATCCCGGCCGATTGGTGACCGCGATAGCGTCGATCTGATCGGACGAGCAGTCCGCCTGGTCCAGCGCCTCGCGCACCACGCCATCCAAACGTTCGATGTGGGCCCGAGAGGCGATCTCCGGGACGACTCCGCCGTACTTGCGATGCAGCTCGATCTGCGAGGCGATCACGTTGCTGCGGACCTGGCGCCCGTCGTCGACTACAGCGGCAGCGGTCTCATCGCAGGAAGTTTCTATGCCCAGGATTGTGGTCACGCCAGTGTTTCCATTTAAGGGGCCGTCTGCACGCCCCGGTTGTGCCGTTTCATCGCCACTTGCCGTGTCTCTATTCGCCAGACCTTCCTGTGAACCGGAGGAAACACCCTCACGCAGGAGAGTCCCACGCCCGGGCTCGCAGTAACGGCATCCATCTTTCTGTGACAGACCCCGCCAAGTGTGGACCTCGTCGGCGATCCCACAGCCTGGCAAGTTCGTTGCGGGAGGTTATGTTACGCGGCTGGGGGTGTCCCGACAACTTCTGACATGCGGTGCGGGCGGATCGGCAATTGGGGTGGCTAAGATGGGATCATGAAAACAGCACGCCTTATATCCATGGGAGTCGGATGGATCTGGGTGCTGCCCGCAGCATCGGCCGGATGGGCATACACCGACCATACGCTGGATAACGGGTTGCGGGTGATCGTGATGGAGGATCACTCGGCGCCAATAGCGGCCATCCAGGTTTGGTACCACGTCGGGAGCAAGAACGAACAGCGGGACCGTACCGGTTTCGCCCACATGTTCGAGCACATGATGTTCCGCGGTACGGATCGCATCGGACCGGAGGATCACTTCAAGTACCTGCGCCGGTTCGGCGGACAGGTCAACGGCTATACGGCGTTCGACCAGACGGTCTACATACAGGAGGTGCCCTCCAATCAGATCGACTTGACCTTGTGGCTGGAAGCCGAGCGGATGGCCAATCTCAAGATAAACGAGGAGCACTTCGCCAAGGAGCGTCAAGTCGTGAAGGAGGAGTACCGCAAGGGCGTCACCAATCAGCCCTACGGAACTCTGCCAGACAAGGTGCTCCCCTTCGTCTTCACCAAGCATCCCTACGGCTGGTCGCCCATCGGCAACCTGGACCATCTCGACTCGGCAACGGCCCAGGAACTGCGGCGTTTCTTCGACACCTACTACGTGCCTAACAACGCAACGCTGGTGGTAGTCGGCGACGTGGTCACGTCCCAGGTTCTGAGCAAGGCCCAGCGTTACTTCGGTTGGATTCCTCGCTCGGCCGATCCCCCGAAGGTGACGGTGACCGAGCCGCCGGTAACGTCGCCGCGGCGCCTGGAAGTGCCGGAGAAGAAGGGGCCGCTGGCGATCGTGGCGATCGGGTTTAGAGTCGTTCCCGCCGGCCACCCGGATCGACACGCGCTGGCTATCCTGGACAACGTGCTCTCGGGAGGAGAGAGCGGGCGGGTATACAAGAAGTTGGTTAAGGATCTGGAAGTGGCCGTGGTAGCGGGGTCGGGCACGTTCCTGTTGGAGCAGGACGGCTTGTGGGTTGTCGGGGCCCTGGTCAAGATGGGGGTCGAACCGGGCGCGGTGGAGGCCGCTCTGCTCGAGCAGATCGAGACGGTGCTGGCGGACGGTATAACGGACAAGGAGTGGCAGAAGGCCCGCAACCAGGTGGCGGCCGCTGCAGTTCGCGAGCAGACCACGGTGGCCGGCAAGGCCCAGAAGCTTGGCTTGTGTGCGGTCGTGCTGGGCGATGTGGATCAGGTCAACCGGGAGTATGACGACCTGATGAAGGTCAGCCGGGACGACGTGCTGCGGGTGGCCCGCAAGTATCTGGACCCGCAATCGCGGATGACGCTGGTCGTCAAACCGAAGTCGCTCACCTCCAAGGCGCTAAACTTCTTCGGCAAGTTAGGTGGGGGCAAGCAGGACCACCACGACTCCCGAGAGAAGAAGGACGCCGGCGACGAGCCGGCCAGGAAGGACTCCGACCTGTGAAGAGTGCCCGGCTGATACTAATCGTGTTTTGCGCGTCAATCGCAGTAACCTCGGCCGGACCGATCAGTCCACCGGAGGACTTTCCGACTTCACCCCCGGAGGCGCCGCCGCTCGAGCCGTCGTCTCTGCCCCCGGCCGCCAGCCACAGGCTGGACAACGGGATGGAGGTCGTGGTGATCTCCAGCGACGAGATTCCCTGGGTCTCTGTGACCTGGTACCTGATGGCGGGGGCCAAGTACGACCCTCCGCAGAAGAGCGGGCTGGCCTTTACGACGGCCGCATTGCTGCGCCAGGGAACTACGACCCACACCGCGGACGAGTTGGCGGAGTTGCTAGACTTCCACGCTATAAAGCTGGGCGGCAAGGCCGGACACGAGACCACCGTCGTACACGCGGGCTCCCTGGCCAAGGAGGTTGATCTGGCGGTCAAGTGCCTGGCCGAAGTAGTACGTTCGCCGGTCTTTCCGGAGAGGGATTTCAGGCGGCACATTTCCCAGGCGGTGAACGAAACCAAGATTTCCGAAGCCCAGGCCGAGTACTGGGCCGAGCGTGAGTTCCGCGAACGAGTCTACGCCGAGCACTACCTCGGCCGCCTGTACTACGGAAACAGCGAGACGCTGCCCCGCATCCAGCGGGAGGATCTGGTCGAGTTTCACCAAACCCATTACATGCCCAACGAGTCGAAGCTGATCTTCAGCGGCTCCATCACCGCCGAACAGGCAGTCGGGTTGGCCAGGAAGTACTTCGGGCAGTGGCAGCCGGGCACGATGCCCGCCTTCCCGGTTGCCCCCATCCCGCCGCGGCGTGACACGCACATTTACCTGGTTGATCGGCCAGGCTCCACCCAGAGCCAGATTCGCGTGGGACAACTAGGCTTTCGCCGTAGCGATCCGGAATACATACCCGCCCAGGTCTTCAATCAGGTATTCGGCGGGAGCTTCAACAGCCGGCTTAATTCGGCTGTTCGGGTCAAGGAGGGACTAACCTACGGTGCCAGCGGGGGCTATACCGCCGGGAAAGAGCCGGGGCGACTTATGGCGGCGACTTTCACCAAGAACGAGAGCACCGCCGAGGCGCTGGAGGTTCTGCTGGGCGTGGCAGAGTCGATGACCACCGAGGCACCAAGCAAAGAAGAGTTGTCGGATTCCCAGAGTTACATCACCGGCAAGTTCGGGCTATCACTGGAGACGCCCCAGCAGGTGGCCAGCAAAGTGTTCGACCTCAAGTTTCACGGCCTGGCTGACAACTATTACGAAACGTACCTGAAGCAGATTAACCAACTGACGGCGTCCGACGTGATCTCCTTCGCCCAGACAGCGGTCGACCTGGGCAAGCTGACCATCGTGATCGTGGGTGATGCTACCGAAGTCAAGGGCCAGCTAGCGGAGATTGCCCCGGTGACAGTGGTCAAACGCCACGGGGCGGAGCCCGTCGACTGAGAAGTCAGGTCGCTCCGCGCTCCAGAGCCAGGTCGAGCGCGGGGGCGGAGTGGGTGATCGCGCCCACGGCGATACGGTCGACGCCGGCCTGGGCCACGGACCCGACTGTCTCGGCGGTGATGCCTCCGGAAGCCTCGAGTTGAACTTTGCCGGCCAGACCCAGTGACTCGCGAAGGGCCAGGGCCGCTCGGGTATCATCCACGCTGAAGTTATCCAGCAGCACGACCTGCACACCGACCACTTTGAAGACCTGTTCCAGTTGCTGCAGCGTGTCCACCTCTATCTCGATGAACTCTGGAGGTGGCTGCAGCGAAGCTGCCCGGGCAACAAGGTCAGACACGGCAGCAGCCAGGCGGCTGGCGGGGATGTCGGCCAGATGGTTGTCTTTAGCCAGGACTGCGTCGTAGAGCCCCATGCGATGGTTGCGCCCGCCGCCGCAGCGAACGGCGTAGCGGTCGAGCTGCCGCCAGCCGGGCAGCGTCTTGCGCGTGTCGTAGATAGGCACGCCGGTGCCGGCCACCGCATCGACATAGGCGCGGGTCACCGTGGCTACGCCGCACAGGCGTTGCAGGAAGTTGAGCAGCACCCGCTCGACTGTCAGCACGGAACGGGCGGGGCCCAGGAGACGCGCGATCGTCGTTCCCGGGGTCAGGACCGCGCCGTCCTCGATGCCGTCGGCCCAGCGAAGCTCCATCCGCGGGTCGTAGAGCTCCAACACCTCGCCGGCGATCAGACAGCCCGCCCACACGCCACGCTCTCTGGCGACCAGTCGATACTCCGCAGTGACGTCGGGAGTCATTAACTCGCTGGTAATGTCCCCGCGATCCGCAAGGTCCTCGGTCCTGGCGACTTCGGTCAGTTCGCGTACGCGCCTGCGCAACGGATCCGTTTCTGTATGATGCCCTGCCATGGGCGCATGCTGCGGCAGCGGCCGCTGGTTGTCAACGCCCAGTGCCGGAGCCACCGCAGGCCTCCCGACCGGCCGTCGGGAAGCTCGTCGACCTTGCCAGGTGGCTGCGGGGTACTACCTACCACTCACAGTCGGGATCGAAGAACGGGCAGTCGTCGTCGCAGTACCCGTCGCCGTAGTAGCCGAGGTCCTCGCACCAGTCGCCGGAGTCGCAGTCGAAGTCGTAGGCCGGGCAGTCGGGGTCGCAGTACCCGTCGCCGTAGTAGCCGAGGTCCGCGCACCAATCGCCGGTGTCGCAGTCGAAGTCGTAAGCCGGGCAGTCGAGGTCGCAATACCCGTCGCCGTAGTAGCCGAGGTCCGCGCACCAGTCGCCGGTGTCGCAGT
>JANQGB010001520.1 GCA_028277545.1 Phycisphaerae bacterium
ACCGTTGACGTGCCTAAGGCGACGACCTCTCCAACAACCGTGGTAACCGGGGCCCGGAGCCCTTGGGTGTTGGCCAGCGCGGCAATGTCGGTCAGCGTGCCAGCGACCTGGCGCTGCTGTGGCGTACAACCCATCTCGATACAGGCCGCCGGCGTTTCGGGGCTGCGTCCCGCAGACATCAGCCCGGCGGTGATCTCGCCGAGGTTGGAGCGACCCATCAGGATGATCACCGTGTCTATGCCCGCCAGTGCGGCGTACGGTATTTCAGCCTGGCCCAGCCCGGGGTCAGTCTGGCCGGTGATCACCGCGTACGAGCGCCCCAGCCCCCGATGAGTAGCGGGAATGCCGGCCGCCGCCGGCACGCCGTGGGCACTGCTGACACCAGGTATGACGACACATGGCACCCCAGCTGCCGCACAAGCCTGTGCCTCTTCACCGCCCCGGCCGAACACGAACGGATCGCCGCCCTTGAGGCGGGCCACGTCCAGCCCCGCCTGAGCCCGATCGACCAGCAGGGAGTTGATCTCGGGCTGAGTGCGGCGGGCGAAGCCGGGCAGCTTGCCCACGTCGATCACTTCCGCGCCGCGCCTCGTCTCGTCCACCAGTTCGCCGGCCACCAGACGATCGTGGACAACCACGTCCGCCCGGCGCAGGGCGCGGAGGCCGCGCACGGTGATCAGGTCCGGTTCACCGGGGCCCGCGCCTATCAGGTACACCGTTCCACAAGCAACGCTCACGCCGGTTCCTCCTCCGTCGCCCTGGCCAGGTCGAGCACCATATTCGCCACGCTGACGTCCCCGAATGGCGTCCGCGTAAAGACGATCCGTCGCCCCCGCACCAGGCACGGCTCCGGCGGGTACCGCCCGTCTACTGACACGGAGAGTCTCTCAGGTATGTCGCGCGTGGCGTGGATGCTGCCGCCCAACAGGTAGGGTATGACCAGCAGGTTAGTCAGCCGGGTCAGTTCGAAGGCCTCCCGCACGTCGGGCGGCTCGTTCAGAAACACCGCCAGAACGTCGCCGAACTCGTCGCCCTGTCGCAGGGTAGCGGCGTGCTGCCGCGTAACCGCGCCGCTCTGGGGATCGCTCAGCGTTCCGTGCCCCGCCAGCACCACGGCCGTCTGGTCTGCTGACAGAGCGTGGCGCTCCATGGCTTGCCGAGCGATTCGAGCGAGCAGGTCGGGCACCTGCGGGTGGACGCCCAGCGGATCGGTGACCCGTACCGTGCGTCCTTCGCATTGCGTGACCCGGCCCGTCAGACCCATCTCCTGCGGGAGAATGGTGTTCAGCGTGTAGCCCGCGCTGGTCAGCAGGGGGACCACGGTCACCCGGTCGGACTCGACGGTAGACAGCACCTCGCTGAAGTAGGGCGGTTCCTTGTGAAACGCGGCGACCACCTCGTCGAACTGCCCGCGGCCGGCCACCGCCCGGGCGATTTTCCTCACGCCGGACGAGATGCGGTCGCTGCCGCTGCTACCGTAGGCTGCCAGGATCAGGGCGTTCATGGTGTTCCCTTGGCGCCGGTCAGAATCCCCAGCGCCGGTCCGCGGTGGTGCACCCGCTGGTAGTAGTCGCCAAAACTCTCGCCGGCCTGGCGATCGTCCTTCCAGGAGGTGAGCAAAGGCCGCAGAGTTTCGACGATCTCACCAAGCGGCACTTTCTCGGCGTAGAGGTCGGTCAGGCGGTCGCCGGCCGGCCGGCCGCCGACGTAGATGTCGAAGGCGTTGGCCGCTCGGCCCACCAGGCCGATGTCCGCGGTATAGGGACGAACGCAGCCGTTGGGGCAGCCGGTCATCCGAACGCTGACCGCCTCGTTCGCCAGGCCGAGCGATGCCAAGAGAGCCTCTAACTCGTCCATGACCGATGGTGCTACTCGTTCGGCTTCCGCTATCGCCAGGCCGCAGGTGGGCAAGGCCACGCAAGCCAGTGACACGCGCCGTGCGGGCGACACCCGCTCCGGACGGGCAATGCCATGATCATCGAGAATCTCGCCAATCCGCTCGACCTGCTGCCCGGTCAGCCCGGTGAGCAGCAGGTTCTGTTGTGGTGTCAGCACGACGCCGGGCTGCAGCTCGTTCACCAGGGCCCGCAAGCCGCTGCGCAGGCGGGCGGCTTCGGTGTCGCCGATGCGGCCGTTCTCCACGTACACGCCGTAGTACCACGATCCGTCCGCCGCCCGGTGCGAGCCTATATGGTCCTTGACGGTGAGTTCGCCGCACTTGGCCCAGGGATGCAGTCTGGACGAGAACCGTTCCACAAACTCGGCCTTGAATCGATCCATGCCCCAATCCCGAACCAGGTACTTCAGCCGGGCGTGCCGGCGGTCCTTCCGGTTGCCGAAATCGCGGAAGATGGAGGCTACGGTGATCGTCGCCTCGACCACCGCCTCCGGCTCGACCGACCCCAGGCGGGTGGCCAGCCGGGCGAAGGTGTCCGCCTTGAGATGCGTCATGCCCAGCCCCCCGCCGACCAGCAGGTTGGCTCCGCGGAGCCGCCCGTCCTCGATCAGCGGAATGATGCCTACATCCTGCGTGTAGATGTCCGCCGAGTTGTCGCCCGGCAGGGCCACCCCGACCTTGAACTTCCGCGGAAGATACTGCTGGCCGTAGAAGGGCTCCTCGTTTTCCGGGGCACCGCTCTCCAGCTTCTGCTCGCCCAACCAGATCTCGTGATAGGCCCGGCTGGCGGGCCGCAGTTGGCTGGCCACCTCCAGGGCGAAGTCCAGTGCCCTGGATTCCGCCTCGTTGGCTGGTGGCGCGGGCGACATCATCACGTTCCGCGACACGTCACCGCAGGCAGCCAGAGTGGTCAGCAGAGTCTGGTTTATGCCGGCCAGAGTTGCCTTGAGGTTTCGTTTCAGCACGCCGTGATACTGCAGCCCCTGCCGCGAGGTGATGCGCAGTGTGCCGGACGCCAGCCGGTCGGTGATTCTGTCGAGGTCTAGATACTGGGTCGCGGTCAATCGGACGGCCGGGATCCGGACCCGGACCATGTACTGGTATGCTCGCTCGGCCTTGCCCTGGCCGCCGGCCTTGCGCTGGTCGCGGTCGTACTGTTGATAGGCTCCGTGAAACTTCAGTAACTGGGCGTCGTCGTGGGCCAACGCCGGCTGGTCCGAACTCAGCACTTCGTCGATGGAGCCGCGCAGAAAGCGGCCGGCCTGCTTGGCCTTCTCCACCTTCGACCAGTCGGCCTTATCGTCTGAGGGTGGCATGCTCTGACACTCCAACTTGGGACCCCGCAGCGGTGACGTCAAATGCCGTACCCGTGCAGCCCGCATTCTGACTTCCCCTGGCCCGCCCAGCGCCCGTTGCGCGAGTAGTCCGTCAGGGTCGCACCCGGTACAGCCCGGGTGCAGTGCGTGCAGCCGATGCTGGGGTATCCTTGTTCGTGGAGCACGTTATACGGAACGTCGTGCTCCTGTACATACTCCCAGACGTCCTTTCGATCCCAGCGAGCCAGCGGGTTGACCTTGAGCACGTCGTACTGCCAGTCCCACTCCGCCACCTGCAGCGCCGCCCGCCCCGCAGACTGGCTGCGACGCAACCCGGTGACCCAGACGTCCACATCCTTCATCACCTCCGCCATCGGCAGAACCTTGCGCAGCCGGCAACAGAGATCAGGTTCACGCTTCCAGAGTTCATCGCCGTGGAGGTCAGCCTGCTGTTGCGGAGTAAGCGACGTGCCGCGATTGACGAAGTCAACGTTCTGGTACCGATCTTTCAGCCGGGCGATCAGGTCGTGCGTCTCGGGGAAGAAGAACCACGTGTCCAGATATGCCACGGTGAATCGCCTCGCCCGTGCCGCGATGATGTCGATCAGGGCGCAGCCTTCCATGCCGAAGGCGCTGGTCATGAGCGTTCGCCGATCGGCGAAGCGCTCCAGCAGCCAATCGACCAGGCTCCGCGGGTCGCTGTCGGCGGTTACCTCTACCGCCGGCTTGCTATGCAACACTTTGCCGTCCACGGTGGTACTCCTTGTGCGTCGTTCAACCGGCGCCCCCAAAGAAAACGACCCGCAGGGCTGTCCTGCGGGTCGCGTTGGCGTTGCCATCAGTTGCCGGCGCTGGTCCCTCAGAAGAGCCCTCTCCTAACGGAGGAGCAACAACACGCGCATCCGCAGCACGCACAGAGAGAAACCGAACTGACCGGGCCCGAAATCTGCATGATGGTCATTATAGAAGGCCGCGGGCGTCAATCCACCACGATCCGGCCCACTTTTGCCCCCGGGCCCCAAGTGCCCGCGTTCGCTCCGCTACGACAGGCCTGCCCTCCAGCCGTCAACGCCCTTGCAGAGAGTTGCTGCCGGGTGTATACAGACCGATGTTATCGGTGGTGGTCCGCGTGTGCGGACCCAACAGGGAATCCGGTGAAATTCCGGAGCGGCCCCGCCGCTGTAACCGGGAACGAAGGTCGCACCATGCCATTGACCCCCTGTAAACGGGGGCCGAGAAGGCGCGACCGGTAGGAGCGACGACCTCGGCACCTGCCCCCCAGCAACTGGGGGACAAGCTATTGAGCCAGGTCATCGCAGGCCCGGAAGCCAGAAGACCTACCATCGATCCGTCAAGATAGCTGGCGCTCTCGCGGGAGGAGTGGCAGGCCATGTTCCCCCATTCCGGGCCAACTTCAGGCTCGAAGCTACAACCTCAACTCGGACTTGAGGCTCCCTGGGGCCGTGAACCTGTGCTCATCGAAGCGGGGTGCCGGGCTATGTCGTAGCGGCCGGTGCCGCCGGGTAGACGCCCTGTAAGTCTGCTCGGAGGTAGCGCCGCGCAACGGCGTGTCGAGGGACACGCCCGAGGGAGGTCTTATAGAATGACAGATCCAAGGAGACTCTGCACCCTGCTGGCCATCGTGGCCGGCGCACCGCTGGCGCCCAGCCCCGCCCGCGGCGACGCGTTCGAAGCCTACACCCTGTCTGAGTCGTTCACGCTGCCGGAAGGGGCCGACGTGTACGACGTGCTCGCCGATGGCAGACTCGTCACGCTGTCTGATGACCTGGTCTACACCGAAACAGCCGTTGGATCGCGCGACTTCGTGTTGCTTGGTGCCTTGCCTGGCGCCGACTTCCCGGCTGGCCCCTATGGAGGGCCGGCCTTTGTCCGTGTGTCCCCTAGTGGCACGCTTCTGGCGGTTGGAAACAACGGCAGCTCCTCCTGGATCGATTATCGGGTCGGCATCTTCGATGCCGCCAGCCTGGCCGGCCAGTGGTTCCCCGCGGATCATTGGGATGCGGAGTGGTTCGACGACACTCACCTGGCCCTGGCTGCCGGAGCCACCGATGCCACCCGTGTTACTGTGCTTGACTCCTCCAGCTCCCCACAGGTTCCCGTCAACCCGGTGGTGATCGACAATATCGGTGGGGCGTCCGCCGGCGTCACCTTTGACGGCGCCGGCAACCTCTACACCGGAAACGGCTTTCAGTTCACTGGTCCCAGCGACACCGGCTGGGTGATGGCTTTCTCCTACCAGGACTGGACCGAGGCCCTGTCCGGCGGCCTGCCCCTGGACTTCGAGGTCCAGGGCACGCCCGTCGTCGACCTGTTGTCCGCCGCGTCGCTGGGCTTCGACGCCCGGGGCAACCTGCATGTCGGGGGTGGTGACTTCTACGGCGGCACGGACAACGACTACGCGGGACTGGTCCGAAACACAGCCGTGGCGGATGCCCTGGCGGGTGGCGGGACGGCCGATCCCGAAGACCCGGAGGAAGTGCGTCAGCTTGATCCCGACGCCGCCGGTGCCAGTGAATACGACGTGAACTGCAATTCCGTCACCGGCGAACTGTATCTGCGTCAGGGGATCACGGTGTACGTCTACGTCGCTCCCGAAAGCCCCTTTGCCGACTCGATTCTCGACTACGCTCCTGCTCCCGGACAGTACGCCAACGAACCCCTGTTTAACGATCCAAACCGGGCGCTGGGGCCGCCGGTCGGCGGCGGCACGTTCAACCCGAACAACAGCTCCCAGGTCAGCCTCGGAGGTTTCGGCGGTTCGATCACCGTGGCCTTCGATCACACCGTGACCGACGACCCTGCCAACCCCCACTGCGTCGACGCCATCGTGTTCGGCAACGCCTTCTGGATGGGCGGCAACCCCAACCGGCACTGGGCCGAGTGCGGCACCATCG
>JANQGB010001521.1 GCA_028277545.1 Phycisphaerae bacterium
AATCACGGAGGTGCGGGCGATGCGTGAAACCGCTCCGGGTTGGCGGCTCCGATGCCGCAAGTGCGGACTGACCTGCGACGCGAGTAAGGCCGGCATCACTCGGCTCAGGGCCGTCGGCCGATCGTACAAACTCGGCCGCTGCCAGCGCTGCAACCGGCTGCGCTGGCTGGTCTGCGAACGCTATCCGGATAACAGTTGTCCGCACTGCCGCCAGACGCTGGAGGACGATACTCCCAACTCCTGTCCCAACTGTGGTTGCCGAATCGCGCACGCCACGGGATAAGCCTGGCGCGGTGGCCGGGCGGAGCGACGTCCGGGCACTCATTGTCGGGAGTTGTAGGGACGGGGTCTCATTCTGGTTTTCTTTCCCGGCGGCCCGTACGCTGGCGCAGGTCGTGTTCCCATGCGGTGCCGCTCTTTCGCTGCTACCGCCAGATCAGTGGCAACGGCATGACGCACCGTCAGCGTGACAGCCCTGGAGGCGCAGAGTGCTGCGATCGCTCAACCCGTCGTGGACCGGAGGACCATCATGCCGATACTGGCGCTCATCCTGTATCTGCTGTTCCAATCGCCGCCGTCGGCTCCCGCGGCTTGCGGGGTGGATTTCTCGAGTGACGAGATCGGCGTGTCGCTGACGCTGCCGAGCGCGGCGTGGAAACAGAGCGACCACGGCCAGGGCCGGGCCCAGGTGCTGGTCTTCTCGCCCCAGGCGGACATCTCGACGCGGTGCAGCGTGCTCTTCCTCCCCGTGGCGCTGATCCCCGACGGCCTGCTGACCCGCGAGGAAGTGCTCAGGCAGGTCGCCGGCGAGAAGTACAAACGCGTGTCCTACGGGCCCGCCGAACTGGCCGGCCGCGCGGTCGATCTTCTGGTGTATACAGTCGACGGACATACGACGCGCGAGCACGGCCTGCGGCGCGGCGACTTCTACTTCATCTTTCAACTCGCCGCGCCCGACGAAGTCTGGAACGATCCTGCAGCGCGGGCACAATTGGATGGAATCCGCGCGTCCCTGCGGCTCCGCGCTCCCCGGTCAGCGCCAGCGCCGGAGGCCGCTCGCACTACGCCGAGCCAGATCCGGTCCAAGCGCCGCGCAGCGCGCCTGACGACCGAGGAACCGTTCGAGATTCTGCGTCATCAGGTCGCCGTCGACCTCGATCCCGAAGCTCAATCGCTCCGGGCCCGTGACCGGCTGCGCATCCGCTCGAACCTGGCTGGCCTGTCGGAGATCGGACTGACCTACACGCACGTCAACGTCGAGCACGTCGAATCAAGCGTGCCGCTTTCATGGAACACGCGCGGCGCGCCGAACGATGAGCCGCTGGCCCCGCGCACACTGACCGTCGAGTTCGCCAAGCCGCTCAGCGCCGGTGAAGAGCTGTCCATTGCGGTCGAGACGGCCAGCGACGATTACTTCGTTTCGATTGACCAGCAGCTTGTGCAGGAGATTGCCGTTGTCGGGCAGGTGCGGGCGGATTCGTGCTTTTCCTCGCACATCGCGTATTACCCGGTCGACGAGGTCAACGATGCCGCGGTCGAGCTGGCGCTGACCGTTCCAGTCGGATACACGGCGGTGACCGGCGGCGACCCGTTGCCGCCGGTGACGGCGCAAGGGCGCACTACGTTTGGCTACCGCACCGACCTGCGCTCGCCGCGGGCGCTGCCGTTCGGTTTTGCCGCCGGCAAGTACATCGCGCGGACCGGCCAATCGCGGGGCGGACTCAACCTGACGGTTTACGGAAAGGCGGGCGAGGCGGAGTTGATTCAGCAGCGTGTCGACGTCGCGGTGGAGGCGGCCAGTATCTTCGAGCGCATGATGGGGCCGCTGCCATGGAGCCACGTGCGTTTCGCCCACGTGACCCCCGAGCGCAAAGAGACGGGAGTGAGCCTGCCCGGGCTTATCCTGCTGTCGGACGGCTTCTTCGGGGACCTCTCCAACGTGGACCTGTCCAGCGGGAATCTGAACCGTAGCGATGTGTTGGATCTACTGGTGGTTGTCGACGAGCTGTCGCACCAGTGGAACTTCTACTCGGTCTCCTTGCCTAACGAACTGGCCGAGGGCATATCCAGTTTCACCAACGCGTTGTTCGTCGAGCGACGTCATGGCCGGTCTGCCTACCGCAAGACGATCGACTTCTACCACGACGCCTACCTGGCAGCGCTCGAGCTCGATCGCGACGTCGCCATCGCCGATCCGGCCATTTACCAAACCCAGGCCTACCGCGGGATTGCATTCTGTAAGGTGCCCGCGGTGATCGACATGCTCCGTTCCGAACTCGGTGATGAGCTGTTCTTCCGGAGCTGGCGGCGCGTCTTCGAGCAACTGCGCGGCCAGCGAGCCGACTTCGACGAGATCGCACTACTGTTCTCCGAGGTCGCCGGCCGTGATCTGTCCTGGTTCTTCGACCAGTGGTTCTTCCGGGCCGGCTGTCCGCGAATCCAAATGGATCAACAGCAAACCGGAGATGACCTCACCGTGACTCTGCGGCAGACCCACGACGGAGAGCCGTATCGCCTGCGTGTCGAGTTGCTCGTTCGCGGAGCAGGTGATCAAACGCAGCGGCGGACGGTCGACCTGCACACGACCGAAGCGGTGAAGAAGATCGACTGCCGGTTTGAGGTCACCGAGGTGATCGTAGACCCCGGGCGAAAGCTGCTGCGCGTCGTCAACCGGGATTAGATCTACGCCGACCATGCTGGTTGACGGGACAGGTTCCAGCCGCACCAACAGTTGGCGTGGCGCAAGAGAATCCGGTAGTCAGAATCAGCGTGGGCTTGATGCGCGGCAGTGGGAGCCGCTCCGGCTTGAGTGGATTCGGCCGGAGAGATAGGATGTTCGCTGGAAAGGCCGTTGATGGGAACCAGCCACTCATCGGGCAGAGGGACTGATTCCGGCGTGGCAGGATAATCAAGCGGTGCAGCGGACCGTTCAGGTTGGTCCACTCCCAAGACCAGAGTCGCTCAGAGAGGACAGTGTGGCAGTCAGCAAACCGACAGACCCGACCGAACCGATTCGCCTGAAGGCGAGTAGCTATCCTGCTGTGGATGAGGGAACCGCCTGCACGCAGAGTTCCTTCAAGACAGGCAAGCGCGCCTTTCTGTACGTGGGGATGCAAGGCGGTCGCTACAAGGCGATGTTCAAACTGCAGCAATCCATGCCGCAGGCTACCAAGCTGGCCAGGGAAGCTCCGGACGATTATGAGATCGGCCTGAACGGTTGGGTCACAGCCAGGTTCACCGCCGACAGACCCATGCCGAAGAAACTCTGGGACAAGTGGCTTGACGAGAGTTATGAACTGAGCGCAGCAGCTGGTTCCAAGACCTCCGATCGCAAAGCTGTGAAGAAAGAGGCGACGAGCAAAACGAAGCGGGCAGCCAAGGCAAAGAAGAAGGCGAAACGCAAGTAGCTGGGCGGAGACAGAAGGACTGCGCGAGTAACAGAGCGTGGTTTGTCTCAGGGTATTAGGGACGGTCACCGATTTCTGCCCGTTCTTTTCAAGCCCATGGCCGCCTCGTCGTTGAAGTCGGCTCAGCTCTACCCGCCGGACCTGCCCGGCAGCCAGGTCACGCCGGAGACCAGCAGCACCCGCTCGCCCGAGTCGCAGGTCACAAGGGCCGCCAGGGCGTCAAGCTCGTCGCCTGCCTCATCCTCGCCGGCCACCGCCGTCTCGACTGCCGCCCGCTCGCCCATACTACGCTGAGCGCCGATCGGACCAGGCGATCAGCAGACATCACGACAACCAGCATCCACTGCCGGGATCTGCGCGTACTGGCGTCAGCCCATTCAGCATGAGTTGATCCATTAGCGCGTAGACAGGTGGCTGTCGCTCGTGTTCCTAAGGAGTAATAGAGAACCCGGCTCTTAATGCGTACGTCACCTCGCGAGAATGCTGCCACGAACTGGCAGGCTGGCTGCGGCTTGTGGCGTGAGTGTCCGCTGGTGCCGTCAACGCCGTCACCCGGACCGCAAAGCCGCCGAACGGGGCGTAAGCGCCGGTTTGCAGAAGCTACCGAGATTGCCTGGGTCGCTGGAATTGAGACTTGAGATGGGACAGGTCAGAGCGTGGCGGGACATGCTGGCGGA
>JANQGB010000019.1 GCA_028277545.1 Phycisphaerae bacterium
GGTTATTGCAGGCGCAGGGGCGCTTTGCGGATGCGGGTTCAATACTGGATCGTATGCCGACAGATCTGCCCGCGCTGCGGGGCCACCGTACGGACACCGCCATCGGGCTCGGGCAGTATGATTCGGCCATCGAGGAACTTCAGCAGCGAATCGCCGCCGACCCCGAGGATGCAGCTGGGCGGAGTCAGTTGGCCAAGGTGCTGTACCGCCACAGAAGAGATGCAGACGCGGCCCTCAAGCTCGTGGACGAGGCCGAGGCGAGCTTGAACAAACTCCTCGATGAGGCGGAATCACGAACGGATGCCGAGGAGCGGCTCTCTTCATTCGTCCTGGATGCCGTCCGTACCCGGGCCTGGATCCTCCATGGCGAGGGGCGAGGTGAGGAGGTGCTGGCGTTACTCGATAAGGAGGTTGAACGGCGCAAGGACTCAGTCAGGGAGTTCGAGGCTATCTGGCTGCGGGCCCAATACCTGGTGGCCACAGGGCGGCTGGGGCCGGCGGAAGAGGACTTCAAGCACTTGACGACCTTTACTGATCGGGCTACCGAGGGCTTCGCCCTGCTCGGCCGCTTCTACATGGAGCAAGATCGGCTCGACGACGCTATCGCCACGTGGGATGCCGGGCTGGAGGTCGACTCTGCTCATGTCGGCCTGCAGCGCCTGCTGGTAGGCGTCCTGGTCCTCAGTCCGGAGCCCGAAAGAAGCCAGCGCGGGCAGGACATGCTCGATGCCCTGCTGGAGCGCCTGCCCAACGACTCCGAACTTCTCTTTGCCAAGTCGGCAACACTGCGGAACGAGGCTACGCCCGAGAATGTGCAGCGCGCCACTGAGTTACTGCAGCGCGTTGTGCAATTGGACCCCCGGCACGTGGCGGCCTATCTGGAACTGGTCAACCTGACAGCCCGGCGCGGAGACCTTCAGCGGGCGGGGGAGTTGCTGTCTCAGGCACTCGGTGCCAATCCCCAGAACACGGACCTCATCCTTGCCCAGGCCAAGCTGGAGACCCAGCGAGGCAACGTGACCGCCGCGCGAGCCCTGGTTGAGTCCGTTCTGACGTCCGCTCCCAGGAATATTGCCGCCCGCAACCTGCAGGTTCAACTGGCCCTGGCAGCCGGGGAAATGGAATTAGCAGAAACGAGCAACGACGAGCTGTTGGCAATGGACCCCACCAACGAGGCCGCGCAGTTGGCACGGGCTCGAATACTAAACTCCGAGGGCGCTGTGACCGAGGCCATTGCAAGCCTCGAGTCCTATTGCCGAACCGACGCAGGCAAATCCGCAGTGATGCCGCTGGTGATTCTGGCTGGCCTGTATCGCGGGCAGGGCGATCTCTCCACTGCTGGTGATCAACTGGATAAGGCGGACCGTTTGGCGCCGGAACACATCGCCGTATTCCTCGAACGGCTGGTCTTGCTGGCTGCCCAGGATCGGTTTGACGACCTAGTGACCGCAGTCAAGGCCCGCCTGGAAAAGTACTCCGACGAGATTCCGGTCCTGGCCGCGGGCGGCACGTTGCTGGCGTCGACCGGGAAGGAGAACTACCTTAAAGAGGCCAGATATCTCTTCGAGCAGATCACAACGCTGGCCCCCCATACTGTCGACGGGCACCTCGGGCTGGCCCACGTTGCTTTCGGGCTCGGCAAACTGGACGACGCCGTCAGGGCTTACCGCCGGGTGCTGGCCATTGATCCGTATCATCGGCAGGCACTGAATGACCTGGCCTGGATTCGTGGCGTTGAGCAGGACGCAGTGGCTGAAGCGCTCGAGTTGGCCGAGAGGGGTGTGGGCAGGTATCCAGACGATCCCCACTTCCTGGATACCCGCGGCGTTCTGCTAACGGCCGACGGCCGCCTGGAGGAAGCCCGGGCCGACCTGGAGAGGTGCCTGACGGTCGTTAAGGACCTGCCGGATACCCGGGCCCGGGCCCTGCTCCATCTGGCGCAGGTCCGCACGAGACAGCGAGACGTAGCACAAGTCATCCAGATGCTCGAGGAAGCGCTGGCCATCGATCGTGAACGTAACGTGTTCACCAGCGACGAGCACGCCGCAATAGAGAGAATGATGACGCATGTTTCGAAGGCCGACGATAAGGGCCAGCAGCAGCCATAGTCATAATCACCGGTAGCTCTTCCGGGGATGACAATCTCCGGCCACGTTCAACGCGCAGTGAGTAACAACCTGACTCCCTTGAAGGGATCGACTCTGCTTCTGCAACAGGCCCCAACAACCCAGCGTCGGGAATAGCCGCAGCCGCCGGGAAGGCTCCTGGCGGGCGGCCCCCGCCGACTGACCTCGCTACTGCCCACGCAGGTCGGCCTCTGACGGCCCGTGGTACTCTGAGTGTGCACCTGTTCACCTCAGCGCCGCGGGCTCTTCTTATGCGCATTCGCAGAAGTGCTGCCGATCAGGCTATACGAACATCGCCAGAGAGCGCGGCGGACAGGGCGCTTCGACCCTGCGAGGCAAACGCCTCACCGACGCCGAAGAGTCAGGAAGCGTCACCGGAGCTTGTGGTGTCCTCGGCATCCGTAAGCAGAAACCTCACCGTCATCTGCAGATCGATCGGCAGGGGCGGTGTCCCGGGGGCCAGTTCTATGATGACCTCGCGGACCTTGGTGTCCTGCTGCTCGGTGGTTCGTTCGGTGCGAATGGTCTTGCGGCCCATAAGGGGCTCGAGGTGCACGACGCGGCCGGTAAAGGTGCGGGCGGCGAAAGCCTCAGCGGTAGCCTCGATTCGTTGGCCGACGTGGACGCGCTGGATGTCGGCTTCATCCACCTCAGCCCGGAGGCGTATGTCGTCGAGGTTGCCCAGGCTGAGGATAGGCAGGGGTGATTCGGGGTCCACCACCTCGCCGGGCTCCAGATGACGGTAAATCACATGGCCATCGAGGGGGCTCCTGATGGTGTGCAGTGCGAGTTCGGTCCGGGCCATACGCAAGGCGGACTCGGCCTGCTCTACACGGGCCTCGGCGACGTGCACTTC
>JANQGB010000049.1 GCA_028277545.1 Phycisphaerae bacterium
CAAGTGCACCTTCTGCTCGCTACCCGTCTGGCGGGTGAGCAAACCGTTCGTTCGAATGCGCAGTCCGGCCAACATCGCGGCCGAGGTCGACTGGCTCTACAAGCTCGGCGTTCGCGAGATCAAGATCGTCTCCGACGAGATCAACGTCACGCTGCCCTGGGCCAAGGAGGTCTGCCGGGCCATCGCTGATCTGGGCCACCGCGACCTGTACTTCCAGTCCAACCTGCGGGCCGACAAGATCGACGACGAACTGGCCGCCTTGTTCAAGAGAATGAACATGTGGCTGGTTCATCTGGGTGTCGAGAGCGCGAACGACCGCGTGCTGACGGGCATCCAAAAGCACATCACCGTCGAGCAGACGGAACGCTGCCTGCGATTCCTCAAGAAGCACCGCATCCGCTGCCTGCTGTTCATGATGGCGTTCAACCTCTGGGAAGAGAAGGGCGCGCTTCGCTACGAGACGCCAGCCGAGGTACGGCGGTCGCTGCGTTGGGCCTGGAAGCAGTTTCTGGCCCGGCGCATCGGCTATATGACCTGGTCCGTGGCCACGCCGATGCCGGGCGCGCCGCTGGACGAGATCGTCAAACGCCATGGGTTGGACAACACCGGGCAGGTGCTCGACAACTGGGACCGCAACAAGGATTACCTCGGCATCGACCTGGCGCCGCTGGGGATCAGCGAAGGCACTCGCATGTGGCTTCTGCGGGCTGGCATCGCGTCCAAGGCCATGTTCATGCTCTTCAGTGGACGGTTCGACTGGCGCCGGAACCTGTACCGGATCGGCATCCTGGCCAGGTCCTTCTTCGGCAACTGGAAGCCCCGCCGGAAATCACCGGCCGACACCGCCCCAGTCCTGAGCAACGTTCCCCTGCGAGCCAAGGTCGAGGGCTGAGCGGTTGGCCGCCCGGGCCTGAAACTGCCAACAGACCGATAACCTGCCTGAAACGGCGGACTCGCACAGCTTCGCCGGACTGAATCCAGGATCGGGACCCTAGCGCATGCGGTAAACGATCCGTCCGCGGCCAAGGTCGTAGGGGGAAAGTTCGACGGTGACGGTGTCACCCGGCAGGATGCGGATGTAGTACTTCCTCATTTTGCCAGCGATGGTACACAAGGCCCGGTGTTTCTCTTCACCGACCTCGGCTTCGACCATGAACATGGCGTTAGGCAACGCCTTGATCACTTTGGCCTGGATTTGGATACTGTCGGCCTTTGCCAAGTTGCACTCCCGGTTCGGTGTGGACCCTTCGACCGGCTGTTGCCAGGTGGTCTGGCCGTGGTCCACGTCTGCCACGTCCCGCCGGGCGCCGTGTGCGGCCTTAGCAAAGCCCCGGCATGGGCACCTGCCCACAACGCTGTGTTCCGGAAACGCAACGGAAGAACGGCGTAGGGTCTGTTCTCAAGTGCCGAGGCATCGTAAGGCGCCCACCCATGGCCGTCAACACCCCGCCAACCCGCCACAGGGACGCCTCAGACCCTCATCCCGTGGGCAATGCGGGCTTGGGCAAGTCGAATCGGTCTCGTGTAGTGGCGTAGCCGTCCCCACCCAGTCGACCCACCAGATCGATTCCGGTCACGTCGGCCGTCCCGTTCGGAAGACAGGCCTCCGAGGCAATGTGGAAGCACAGCACCTCGCAGACACAGAGGTTGCCGGAAAGCGGTCCTTCGCCGACCTTGACGATCTGGATAAGCTTGCACTCCATTTGAACGGGTGACTGGGCAACCCGAGGCGGCCTCACCAGCCGGCTGGCCAGGGGTGTGAAGCCCGCCTCCTCGAACTCGTTCACCTGCGGCGGAAACGCGAACGAGGACCGGTTCATCGCTTCCCGTATCTCGTGGGGTACGACGTTGACCACGCACTCCCGCGTCGCCCGCAGGTTGTTGACCGTGTCCTTGTTCTTGCCAGTGCGGTCCGTAACCGGCGCGAAGACGAGGGAAGGTGGGTTCGCGCACACTCCGTTGAAGAATGAGAAAGGCGCCAGGTTGGGCACTCCGTTCGCTGACACCGTCGAGACCAGAGCTATCGGCCGGGGCAGAATGCAGGACGCCAGCGTAAAGTAGTTCTCGCGCGGCTCGCGATCCGCGGCCATCAGGTCCGTGAAGTCTTCGTAGGTTCGCATCGCTGCTCCTTGCCGGCTCACTCAGGGACCACTCCGCAACACGGGCGGCACCCTGTCGCTTGGCGCTATACGACCGGCGTGGTCAACACTCCCAGGCGATCGATCTCCAGTTCGATGGTGTCACCCGGCTCGAGCCAGCCGCCGGCCACGTCGGGGCCCAGTTCCAGGATGCATCCGGTCCCCACCGTACCGCTGCCGATCACGTCACCGGGAAACAGCGCCACGTCCGCCGAGGCCCGCGCGATCATGCTCGTAAAGTCGAAGGTCAGCGTACTCATGTTGCCGCGCGATATCTCGACCCCGTTCTTCCGGGCCACCATCTCCAGGTCATACCGGCCAGCGCCCACTCGTACGTCCGCCAGTTCGTCGGGCGTGACGACGCACGGCCCGGCGGCGGTGGCGAAGTCCTTGCCCTTGGCCGGCCCCAGCAGGCACTGCATCTCCTGACGCTGCAGGTCGCGGGCCGACAGGTCGTTCAGCACCAGGTATCCGAAGATCGCCTCCTCCGCGGCCGTCCCGCTGACATTGCACACTTCGCGCCCGATGACGCAGCCGACTTCCAGCTCGAAGTCCATTTCGCGGGTGGCTGCCGGGCGGCTGACCGGTTCGAGGTGCCCCTTCATGGTACACGGGTTGGAGAAGTAGAACACCGGGATGTCATACCAGGTGGGGATCATATCCTGGCCGCGTTTACGGCGACACGTCTTGACATGCTGCTCGAATGCGTAGAAGTCCCGGAAAGTCCGCGGGTCGGGTACCGGCGGCAGCCAGCGCTCCACCGACTCGACAGGCCTGGCCGCCTCGTCCGTTGCCGCCGCCAGTTCGGTGAGGCCGGCATCACCCAGGGATTCGAGCGCCCCGCGCAGGGTCGGCGGAGCGTCCAACGGAATCAGCCCATCGGCCGTCCACCTGGCCAACACCGGAGCTTTGGCACCCTCGAACCGAACGACACAGAACCGCACCGTTCTCCTCCCGCCACAGAAGCAGACTACGGGACCTCAGAAGCGGGGTATCATAGTAGTCGCCGTGCACCGCGGGCAAGGCGGTCGCGGGCGCTGGCAGAATGGGTTCAGGTTGTGACCGCCGGCCGAAGTACCTGGGCCGGTGTCAGGTGTGCGGACCGTAGCGGCCCGGGTCAGGCTTCGATGTCCAGGTGGACTTGGCCGTCGTCAGTGGTGGACAGTCCCTCCTG
>JANQGB010000071.1 GCA_028277545.1 Phycisphaerae bacterium
AGGATTCATGGGTCGAGATCGACGGCAAGAGGATGCCGTCTGTCAGCGGCGGCGGGCACAGGGGCGGGGGTATGTTCATAAACACCAGGGACCAGGCCAGGTTCGGCTACCTGTTCCTGCGCAACGGGAAGTGGAAAGACAGACAGCTAATATCCGAGAAGTGGATCCAGATGCTGCAGGTCCCGTGCAAGGCAAAACCCAACTACGGCTACATGTGGTGGCTCAACAAGGGCCCAAGAAGAGCCCCTGGATGGCCCGAGTCCGTCTTCACTGCCGTCGGATTCGGCGGCAACTACGTGGCAGTTGACCAGGAACAGGACCTGCTGATCGTCGTGCGGTGGCTCGAGCCTTCGAAGATGGTGGAATTCTTCACCATGGTCAGCGACTCGCTGGATTCGAAGCAGGGCAAGTAAACCGGCTCTTTCTCTGCGCATCACAAAGTCCGATCCGAACAGTCCGGTGATGATGACTTGGCGGCTTGAAGCGCTCGGACCTTGGCGCCACGCCAGCAAGCGGCCTCGCAGGGCCATCGGGGAGCGGCAGCGGCGGTTCACTCTCCCGCGTTGAACGCGCCCTGCAAGCCGGCGAAGTCGGCCAGGTCCACGTCTGCGTCGAGATCGACGTCGAATACGCTGCAGCCGCTTTCCACCGCGCCCGCGTCCGGGCCGTTAAGACACACTGCAAACTCCGCGTAGTCGGTCAGGTCCACGTCACCGTCGCCATCGGCATCGCCCGGCAGGCCGATCGTTATCGCGTACAGGGCTTCGTCGTTGCTGTCGAACGTCGAGTAGCCCAAGCCGTCGTCGGCCCGAAGGAAGAGCTTCAGTTGGTCGCCTTGATGGACGGCGCCCTGGGCCGGGACCTCAAACACCCAGGTACCATAACCCGAGCCTCCCGGCCCGGACCCGCTGGCGAAGTTGTCGTTGAACGGCCAGTCGTACCCGTAATAGAGCCTTGTGGACGCCACGCCATCGTCGCCGTGGGCTGCGTCGGTGATGCTGGCGGTGACTGTAGCGGTCACGCCGAATCCAACTCTCGACGGGAAGTCGGCATCGCTGATCGTCGGCCCCTCGCCCGAGGCAGGTGGCACCGCGACCTCCGAAACAACCCAAGTGGGGTCGGCGTCATCGGAGTCGGTGCTGCTACCCAGCCGGCCGTCATGGCTACCGGCCGAGTCACCGGCCACTTGGCCACTGCCATCGTCGAAGTTCCAGTAACCGACCAGACCGGGCTCGCTGCCCGACAGCGTGGTGTTCATGAATGACTGGATCTCCGTCTCGCTTCGGGCCACGCTCCACACGCGTACGTCATCGATGGCGGCATCGATGTGTCCCTGGGTAGCGCCGGGCGAGTTGGCACCGACGATGAGACTGTTGGCAGTCACCTGCACATCATGGTCGTAGTCCTTCTGCGTGTCGGGCTGACCGTTGATGTAGATCGCCTTGTTGCTTCCATCCAGGACGCAGGCGACGTGCACCCACTGGTCCACCGGACTGGCAATCTGGCCGTCAAGGTAATCCCAGGTGAAGCCATGCTTGGTCACGAACCGCACCACGTTTCCGCTGGTAAACTGGATGCCGTAGTCCTGCAGTTTGTCCAGTATGCGGGCCGATCCAGAAGTCAGGGGGCGAACCCAGGCTTCCACGGTCAGCAGGGCCCCGGACACGGACACGTCACCCAGATCCGCGAAATCGTCAAGCCCGTCGAAGCTCAGGGCGGCGCCCAGCGGCGTAGGCAGGGGAATTGACCAGGGTTTCATGGGGTCCGTATCCGCGATGAACTCTTCGAGATTGGTGTAGCCGTCGTTGTCGGGATCCTCGCCCGCGTCGTCTGCCAGCGGGTCAAGGCTGTGGTCCGCCTCCCACCCGTCGTTCATCTCGTCGTCGTCGGAATCGACATCGGTGGGACTCGTGCCCATGCCCACCTCGGTCCCATCGTTCAGCCCGTCACCGTCGGTGTCGGGATCGGCCGGATCGGTTTCGTAGGTGGCGACTTCGGCGCCGTCGGATAGCCCGTCGTCGTCAGAGTCGGAGTCGAGCGGGTTAGTCCCCAGATCGTATTCCTGGAGGTTGGTGAGTCCGTCGGGCTCCTCGTCCTGGGTGCCGTCGTGCAGCAGGTTGCCGAAGTGCAGCATCTCCCAGTCGTCATCCAGGCCGTCGGCGTCGCTGTCGTCGTTGGGCCCGTCAAGCGGGATGGTATAGTAGGCGTGTTCGGTGTTGCCTTCCCAATACTGGAGATTGAAGTCGGTGGCTTCCACAAACCTGTACCAGATCTGCTCTATGTGCTGGATGCGCAGGATCATCACGCCATCAGCCTTGCCGTAGGTGTGGGTCAGAGATCCACCGGGATTGAACGGGTTTCGCGGCAGGTGAATATAGGCGTCGGCGTCGGTGACATACTCGGCGTCGTGGTTGTTGTCGAAGGTCTTGCCGTACCAGCCCGGGGCTCCCTCGGCCTGGTAGATACGAACAGTGGCGTTGACCCGCAGGCCTCCGTCCGCGTCGGTGAACTGGATATGGTTGTTGTCCGGCAGGTCCTGCAAATAGACACCGATGTTGGCCGGAGCGTTCTGGTTGCCGCCGTAGTTGTCCACCCCGTAGCCGCAGCAGGCTCGCTGATCGGCTATGAGGTTCAAAGCGCCGGCCTCGTACGGTGACCACTGGAACCCGTACGGCCCACTCATGACTCCGCCGTTAATGTTGTAATACAGCACCTCGCCAAAGGCGATGAAGGGCATGTAATCGCTGCCGGCCACGTATACGTCGCCTTCCCATATCTGTACCGAATGATGGCTGGAGGTGTTGTGCACGTCGAAGCCGTAGCAGTCGATCAGGTAGCGGGCGTGGCCCAGCTCGTGGAGCAGCGATTTCTCGATGAAGAATGCGTTGTTCAGCGAAAGGCTGGTGTGGTTGTCATACATGCCCCCCTCGAGCAGGGAGGATGGAAATCCCCACATCAGGTCCACCGTCTTGTCAGTCCGGTCCGGGTTGTTGGTCGGCAGCCCCCCGTGCAAGGGCAGAGCTCCGTCGGGCACGACCTCGATCTTGTCCACCCGAACGCGGGTGAGCACACCCTGTGGAGAATTGGGCCAGGTGGCGTCTTCGTAGAGTTCGTTCTGCTTGGCCATCTGCCGTTGAGCCCAGTCTTCCCAGGAGTTCGATCCGATACCCAGCTCATGCTGGTGTTGGTGGAAGTAGTCATACACTGACTGCTCCACCCAGAAGCCCGCGCCGATAGCATCGGTATGGTCCTCGATCGCGTTGTTGCTCTCGCTGAGTTCGCTGATGAGGTCAGCCGGGTCGACGGTGAGTTTGACCCGATGGTCGCCGGCAACCCAGACCCACTGTTGTGTGACGACGCGCTCCTCTCCCCCGGCCAAGTTGGCCAAGGTGCTCGTCGCCACCGTCACGTCGTCGATCTGCCACCGGTAGTCCACAGCGGCCAGGGCGTCGCTGCCCCAGTTCTTGATGTGGCCGTGGAAGGTCACAAGGTCTCCGGGCTCAGGTCTGTTCTTCGCCGCGTCGTAGTTGTACCGTGGAGTGCGCTCGATGAGGGTGACGTTCAGGTCGGTAGCCTCCCGCGCACCGTTCGAAACGAACTTCTGTTCGTCGTCCTGTTGAACACGAGTCTGGGCACTGTTGTGCCCGGGGTCACGGTCCGGCGGTACGGATCTCCACGACTCCAGTCCGCCAGCCTCACTCCTGGGCGCCAATACGAGCGCGGCCAACAGGCTGGCCGCCAACCCACACGCGGTTGCGCAACACTTCATGGCAGACTCCAGATGCCCTCTTCCGTGCTTTGGCAAGCGATGTTCTTGCGGGCCTCACGCGGCTACAACAGGCAGGTACGTCCTGCTCAGGCAAGGAAACCCCGGCCCAGCACATCCCCCAGTATAGCTTTGCGGGCCTCGTTTTCGAAGGGTAGTGGCGGTCGGGCGGGCACCGCACCACGGGCCGAGAACGGGCGCAGACGACGCCGACCGGACCTGATCACGGGCCGGTGTGGTAATCCAACCCTATTTGAGCGGCTGCTTGATCAGTTCCGGGCTATCGGGCACGAATTAGAGTCACGATGGACTTCCGAAGGATGGGCGGTGCTGACTCGCGCCCGACAACGCTGCACGCCTCAACGTAACGAGCGGCAGCTTGCGCCACCCGGCTCGGACGACATCTCGAGTACTCGGGCGCGAGTGTGCCTTGTGGCCCGCTGGTCTTAACCGGCGTTGCCGACCTATTTGCGATGAACCGGCTCCCCGCGCCTCTTGAGATTCGTCGTCCCTCTCGTCAGCAGTGAACGTGTGGCTCCGGTCGTCGATAAGGATAATGAAGTTGATTTCTCCACTCGGCTCACAGGCAAGCACGTGGGCAGTGAATTCGACGTTGGCCAGGTTCATCCCCGCGGCGCCCATCCGTGGCTGGTTCTCAAGCGCTCATTGACACGCCGGGTGTTTCCACTGTCGCGTCGTTGGCAAGCGAACCAGTGTCCATGTGGATTCGGCCGCTCACGGACTCACCGGGCACCACCGGAACAGATTCTTCGAACGACTCGCGTTGGATGAGGCCAGTAATCCAGAGGTCGACGTCTCCGTCAACATTCAGATCCGCAGCGACAAAATCCGGTTGAGGTCAAACCAGTACATCACACCCGTGAATTCGAATTAGAACGCCTCGGCCATGAGGAAGCCCGTCCCGTTCGCGGACATATCCGCGTGTGAGAACCGACTGAGCGGATCCTGTCCGAAGGCCAGACCGGTCCCGGCGGCGGTATCGCTTACAGAAGTGTTACGGCCCAGACACCGACAACCGAGACGAACGCGCTATCGCCCAGGTACGCCGCGAGCGTCAGGCCAGCCGCCCGCAGGTCAGCGTTACACAGATCACTACGTCGAGCCGGCGGTCATCATGGTGGAGGATGTCCATGGCGCATCCCGCCCTCCAAGTATCACCCCAACACGGATCTACGGTAGCGTCAGGCCACGCTCCGGGCGCGAGAAGTCATGGCACCACGAGCAATCGAATCGCTCATCCTTGACGTGGATGTCATGCACGGTCCTGAACGGTGTGGGCTCCTCGGCGCCGTGACACTGGAAGCAGACTTGAGAGGTCGCCCCTTTCAGTTCGTAGCCCAGATCGGCCTGCAAGTTCATCCGGACCGGACCGCCGCTAAGGCTCGCATGGCACGCGCCGCAGTTCAACGCGTTGTCTTCGTCCTCGACGCCGTGGTTGATGGTCTGGTAGGTGTGCACATCGACCAGTTCCCAGCCGCCACGGAGGCCGGTCCGTTGCATCCCGATCTCAACAGCATGATCGAAGTCACCGGTGGTGAAATAGGCGAACGTCGAATGGGGAATGAGCTCGCCGACCGTTCCGCAGCCGTTTGCGAAGCACTCCTGGAAGGCCGCCAGGTCCAGCAAATCAACGTGGCCGCTGCTGTCCGTGTCCGCCGGCTCACAGCCTCCCGCAACCGCCTGTTCGGGGCCGGTTAAGCACGCTGCGAAGGAGCTGTAGTCGTCGAGATCGACGCTGCCGTTGCCATCAAAGTCGGCGGCCAACGAGACCAAGCGCCCAGACACCGAGCGGTGCTCCTTCATGGGATACAGCTTGGCCTCGGCGGTGTCTACCCAACCGAGCGGGACGCCCAGCGCGTATTCTCCATCCTGATTCTGCGTCGGGACCTGTCCCAGGACGTAGACTTCGCTCGTACCGTCGAACCACTGGTATGACGGCACGACATCACTTTCACGAATCTCCTCCGGTTTCCAGCCGCCCTGGCCGCTGCACGCTGCTGGCGAGAAAACCGGGTTGGTCCACTCCCGGGCCATCTCCGTGCTCACGTCTTTGGCGAAGGTGGGGATGTGGCACGACTGACAGGCCACCCGCAGGGCGTGGGTGTCGCGCTTCTCACCGCTGTGTGGATCATAGTCGCCGTGCGGCCGATCACCGTGACAGGATTCACAAGTAAACCGCTCAGGACGATCGTTGGGCCTCAAGTCCAGGCCTCGACCACGAGTGCGGTGGTCCTGGAACTGATGGCAGGCCTGGCAGGTCAGGTCCACTCCCTGGGGGCTCAGGTGAATGTCGGATGATCTGGGCGGCGCCGCCGTCACCGAGGACATGTCACCGCGCTTGCCGCCGTCACTTCCGGATGCTCCTGCGTGGCACCTCAGGCATGAAGCTCGCGTAGTCGGGTGCACGGTGCGGGCCGCTTCCAGTACTGAGATGCTCATGCCGCCTTCGTCCGGCATGTATTGAAAGCCGGTCTCGTCTTCGACCGGCACCTGGATGGTCGCCGGCAGGCCGTCGCTGCCCACGACGTCGACGGTCTCAAAAGGACCGGCCGGTGTGCGCTTGTACTGATCCTGATGGCACATCAAGCAGTCTATATTGTGCAACTGCTCGGTCGTCAGTGTAGGTGACGTGTACCTGCCGTAGCTAACATGGCACGAAGCACAGGTCGCCCGGCTGGAGGTGGCCGGAGTGCCGCAATAGGTGTTGAACCCAGCGTCGGTCTTGCCGGCGTTTCCCGGGATGTTCGGCACATTCGGCGTCGGTCCGCTCTGTTGGTAGTGAACGGAGTGGAACACATCCTCTGCCTCGTTCTGGTGACATACGATGCAGGTCCCCGGTCCCAGGTATTCGCTGATAGTTGCGTGGGCCGCCCCCGCCGCAGCGGACGGTGCGCGGACTCGCCACTCCGGCGGCAACTCGCTCGCCGCCAGAGATGAGCAACACGCCAGGGTGCCTGCTGCCGCCCAGACTGTGCAATACAGACGGTGTCGCCTACCGCGAGACGCGCGGCGCGACGCGATACGTGACATCCAGCCGGCAATCGTGAGAGCCTTTGGGTTGAGCGTATGGTGGTTTCTCATGTCTTCACTCGCGCGGCGATGCGGCCGAACTGATCACCGGCCCACACGCCTTCTAGGCCAACGGTCACCACTCGGTCCGT